>JAHDGP010000452.1 GCA_020627525.1 Bacteroidota bacterium | reverse complement strand
CGACAGTTCGGAAGTAGATTGGAAAAAGGTTCTTTTTGCCTCTGGAAGAAATTGGCCACAAAATAAATCACCTGCAATTGTAAACTTATTTTTTCAGCATTACAAAATCTCCAATTAATAGTTTAAATTTATATCATTGATTTTTATTAAAATTTAATTGATTGAAAAAATTAGTCTTTGCCATTCTTTTACTTATTCTATTTTGTGGATCATTGTTTTCACAAAACTGCAATGGCAAAGAAGGTGAAAATATATTTTTAGATGGTGATTTTGGAACTGGAGCATCAAACAATGTTTCTACTGATCCAAATTTAGCACCTGATTACAATTATACAACAAACCCGCCACCGGCAGATGGCTCCTACGTACTAACAAACAATACAGGACGCTGGACGAATAATTTTCCTGGCTGGTTTCCGCTTACTGATAATTCAAGCGATCCCAATGGATATATGATGGTCATAAATGCAAGCTTTCAGCCTGGACTATTTTATGATAAGACTTTAAATGGTTTGTGTGAAAACACTTGGTATAAATTCAGTGCCGACATCATCAATCTGCATCGAATTGGGTTTGAAGATATTCCGCCAAATGTTGATTTTTTGATTGATGAAAACGTGATTTTGCAATCAGGAGATATTCCTCAAGATCAAAGTTGGCACAATTACAGTGTTCAATTTTTTAATGATACAGAAAACAATTCGATTCGCTTATCACTTAGAAACAATGCCCCAGGAGGATTTGGAAATGATTTGGCTTTGGACAATATTTCTTTCAAACCTTGTGGACCAGAAACCAATATTTCGCAAATTGGAAACCCGAATTTATGTGATGGAGATAGTCTTTCATTAAAAGCTGACAATAGAAATTCTCCTTACGACTTAAACTATATTCAGTGGCAATACAGCGACAATGGTTCTGATTGGTTTGATATAGGAGCCCCATCGTTAGATTCCATTATCACAACCTTGCCCAATCCAGACATTACGTATTATCGTTATAAAACTTCTAGTAAATTAGAATATCTAAACAGCAACAAATGCTATGTTACTGCTGACACTAAAGTAATTGAATTGCATAATCCAAGAATAGAAAATGAAGCTATAGCTCTTTGCCGAGGAAGCTCCTTTACCCTTGCGAATGGTGAGGAAATTTTCGACGAAGGGGCATATCAAGTTATTTTTAAAAACAATGAAAATTGCGATAGTTTGGTTTTGAATTATGAAGTTAAAATTTCGGAAAAATATTTTACAGATGCTGAAGAATTGATTTTATGTGAGGAAGTGGAAAACCGACTCATTGATGGAACCCGTGTGACAGAATCGGGAAATCATTTAATAAATTTAGTTGCAAGTAATGGCTGCGACAGCTTGGTATCTGTAAATATAAAGTTAGAGAGTTGCAACACCTGCACAAAATTCCCCTCTGCATTTTCACCTAACAACGATGGAATGAATGATTACTTTGGCAATGTTAGAGATTGTCAATTTACCGATTTTAACCTGTCCATTTTCAACAGATGGGGACAAGTTGTTTTTGAATCAAATGATCCAAATTTCAGGTGGGATGGGAAAACAAATGGCAAAACAAGTATAGGTATTTATACTTGGCACTGTGAATTTAATGTCAATAATATAAATGGATCAAAAAGTGGAAATGTGTTGTTGGTTAGGTGATGTTTTAGGAGCAACTCTGTAAATTAAGCCACTCCCCTAATTCAAATTCATAGGCATTTTTACCATCTTGAAAAATATTTAACAATAAATCACCAAAGGCATTTACTTCAAGAATATAAGGCTTTTCTGTTGAAGAAATTGCAACATCCACTCCAGCATAAAACAAACCACCAATGGCATTTACTGCTTTCTCAGCCAGCAATTTAGCATTTTCAATTACTTCCATTCCCCAAGCCTCTTCTATTTTTTTCACATCGCCTTTTTCATTTCCGAGGTGCAAATTTGTAATAAAATGTGGGCTTAATCTTGGAACGACAAAAGAGGCCTTTCCATTAATGACTAAAATTCTAAAGTCAACGCTTTTTGATTGGTGTCGCTTCTTAATTATCCATTGCTCTGCAAGCAAACCACTTGCTATCATTTTATTTACAATGAATCGAATAGCTGATTCCGAATTGTATTTTTGTAAGTGAAGATGGTTGTATAATTCACCACTGGGTTTTAATGCAATTGTTGTATACAACATTCGTCTTCTCAATGATTGTCTCAGTGCCATCACACCCGATGCTGAGGAACCGTGATAGGGTTTTACGAATACTTGAGGAATGTTTTCTTTTTCCATTTTAGCAATAAGCGCATCGTAATCTAAAACACGATCCGTAAATATTTTGGGCGTAAAAATTCCTTGCTTCGCAAGGAATTTTTGACATTCTAATTTATGAAAAGACAGCTTTATAGATGCTGGCGAGTTCATTAACTTTATCTTTGGATTTTCCTGTAAAAAAGCATCAATTTTATCAAGGATTATGCACCAGCCTTTATACCAATAAGGATTCGGGAATATCAAACCTTTTTTGAAAGACATATCTTGCGGGTTGGGGCAACCGCCTACTTGCAATATTCTTTTATACAATTCAAAATCTTCGCCTGGCGAAGTGATGCGCAA
>JAHDGP010000451.1 GCA_020627525.1 Bacteroidota bacterium | reverse complement strand
ATTTCCAAGCGAACAGCACACAGTGTCATCTCAGAATTTCCAAGCGAACAGCACAGTGTCATCTCAGAATTTCCAAGCGAACAGCACACAGTGTCATCTCAGAATTTTCTAAGCGAAGCTTAAGAAAATATCTGAGATCCCCAACCGACGAAGAAAAAAACTATTTCACCCCAAACTCTCGGCAATCAACTGATGGAAATAGTGAACACCCTTTTCTCTTTTTGGAGAAAAACGACCTGCTTTGTAAAAACGTGAACGCAAACCTCTTTGTACCGCTTCAACAACAAATTCATCTTCCCGTTCTGTTTTTTCTGCTAGCTTATCGCCTTGTAAAATTTGAAACGCTTTGTCATCATATATATAGTATAAAAATTCTACTTTGGTGAAATTTTGCGTTACAGGTTTTACAATATTTAACTGAACTCCCCAAGGATAGAAATTCAACATAAAGTTAGGATAAATCCAATAATAATAGGCAGTTACACCTTTACCGTAATCAGGATGATCTTCAGGTAAATCAAAAGTGATGCTTTTTCCATCTGAATAACCAATTTGAAGAACAATCTGATCATAATACTCTGTTGTGTAACTTCCATAATCCAACAAAGCGCCAAGATCATTGTGGACAAATGGAATATGAAAGCCCTCTAAATAATTGTCACAATACAAAGCCCAATGAGCGTGGACGTTGTAGGTTTTAGAATATTCGGGAGCAAAACGAAAATCTTCAATAGGTAGAAAATACAATCGTTCTTCCAACTTTTTTAGCAATGTTTCAAATTCAAATTTTGGATCAACGGCAGTAAACAAAAACTGTCTCCAATTGTGTAAAGGAAGTTTGTGCAAGTGATCACAGGGTCTTGGAAAATCTTCTGCCTCTTTAAATTCGGGCATAAACTCAAATTGCCCTTTGAGGTCAAAACGCCTTCCGTGATAGCCACAAACTATCTTTCTCATTTTTGCAGGATGTTGAACTAAAATAAAACCTCTGTGCGTGCAAACGTTCGTGTAACAATCTATCCCATCATCGTTTTTTGTGAGAATGATGGGTTCATCCAAATAATTTTCAAGTATCCACAAAGGATAAACGTTTTCGAGACCCTTGAAAATCTCTCTTTCATCGCCAATATACTGCCAGTTTTGGCAAAATATTTTTTCTTTACAGATTTCCCAAGCTGCTGGGTTTTGGTAAAAGTCAGCTGGTAAAGTGCTAGCTGATTTTATGGATTTATTGATTTGATACATTGGTGATAGATAGAAGTTATTTTAGTTTTAGGTTTTTTATTTCTGATTCTAATGCTTGAAATGCATATAATTTTCTCAGCAAAGAATAGTCGTCAATAGTTTCTGCCAATCTATGAATAGCCGCATAAGGATTGAAATTACTTAATCGTCTTTTGTTTAGTTCAGTTGCCTTTTTTAACAGCTCAATTAATTTACTTTTTGGGTCAGGCATAGATTCTAATTTACTTATAGGTGGTAATTTTAGTTTTATTGTTCCATTGATATTGCCTGCAGCTTGCCTAATTGCAGACTCATTAATGAATAGCCAAGCTTCGCTCATTCTTTTGGGAATGACTGGAATAATTCTGGGAATGGCGCATTCTGCTTTTATAATACTATTTTTAATCTCATTTAATCTTATCTCATATGTTTTTTTTTCAGTGTCTCTTTGAACGAATAAAATATCACACGGATAATACTCAAGCGCTAAGCAAATTTTTGCTTTTAATGATTTATGATTGTTATTCGAGATTTGACGAATTTCTGCATATTCAAAATTAAATGGTAGGTTAGGATAGTTTTCAACCAATAACCATTTTAAACAAGGTATTAACATTCTATCTGAGCTACCGTCACAAAGTAAAGTACAATCCATAATTATTCAAATAGTTTTGGTTGGAAAACAGATTCTAAATCTTCTCTGTCTTTTACTTTAATCGAATTTGTTTTTTTGTATTTAAAATAATTACTGTTAAAAGAATTGCTATTTAGGTTGAAATATTTTAATAGTTTGCCTCTTGAAATAGATTTTGAATTTGCCTTATTTGTTCTCCAAGTAGATGAGAGTGCGCTTACAAATGCAATTTTGTACCTATTATTATTTTTAACTTGCTCTTTAAGTTCAATATATATTAAGCTATCTTGTGGTACTTCACTTACAACTCTAGGAGAATGCGTATTGATAATAACTTGCCTTAATGGATTTGATTGTCCGTGTTCTTCATTAGGGTTAAAAGCTATACTTTCCAATAAATCAATAATTGCGGGGACTCTATCAGGGTAAATTCCATTTTCTGGTTCTTCTAAACATATTAAACCATTTTCCGAATGATCTAAATCCAATACTGTTAAAGCAAGAAACCTAAGCGTTCCATCAGACAATGATCTTGCAGGTAAAGGAGTTTCGTCTTTGTCTATTATTTGTAAAGTTAATAGTTGTCGTTTTTCATCTTTGTCAACGCTTATCTCTTTTACATCTGGAATTAACTCAGATAATCTGTTTGCTAACTTTATATAAACATTCTCATTGGGTATATATTTATTATTGTGATCGAAGTTGTATAATCTAAAAACAGTTGCGGCCAATCCTTCTCCTTTGTTACCAAGACTACTTTTGTTAGAGTATTTATCTAATTCATCTGGCATTCTCAAT
>JAHDGP010000048.1:4797-16725 GCA_020627525.1 Bacteroidota bacterium | reverse complement strand
CATTGTCTAGAATATCGTTTAGCCACGGAAATTCATCAAAGTTGGGAATCTCTATTTCAGTGCCAGGTTCTTCCTCAGAATCATCACAATTCCATCGTAATTCGTATTCTCTGTTTTGCAAGCCAAATGCTTCAACACAACTAAAATTATCTGTATCCTGACAGTAAAATTGTCCAGTATTTACATATAATTTGCCATACGAATTTGAAGAGCAACTTGCTGCTGGTTCGATATATACAAAACTATATCCACCCATATCATATTCCAATACCTTATTGTTTTTGCAACAATCAGTAAAGTCTAATTCATCCTCAAGCCAGGGCAGATCATCAAAATTTGGTGTTTCCACTTCATCATCAGGATTGCAATCCCATAAAACGGTATATTCATTGTCTGCAATTCCATAAGCTGCTACACAACTGAAGGTTTCACTGTCACTGCAATAATATTGCCCAGTGTTTAAATAGAGTTTTCCAAATGTAAATGGACCACAATCGGTGCCAGTTTCAATGTAAATAAAACTATATCCACCCATATCGTATTCGAGAACTCGATTGTTTTTGCAGCAATCTTCGACGTCAATAACTCCAGCTAACCAAGGAAAAGTATCAAAAGCACTGTTGTTTTCTTGTGTAAATGCAATTAGAGATGAAAAGCAAATGATAGATGTAAATGCAATTAGTTTTAGGAATTTATACCTCAATAAAACTATTAATGAGATGTTTGTTGGATAATTGTGCTTACTGTTGTTGTAGTTCACTTTTTTCATAGCTATCCTTGTTTTTATTTTGTGAAATAAAAATTACCAACCTAACAATGGGAATTATTGTATTAGAAAAAGAACGCCAAACTATTGTAAAGTTTGAGTCTTTAACACATATAGAAAGTGATTAAAAAAATTGATAAACTTAGGTTAGCAGAGGCTGTTTATCTACTGAGATATTTCTCGAACCAAGTTTGCGCTTACATACATACATTTCAAATATAATAAAATTAAAATGTATAATCAAGTATTTAGTGAGAAAATTTTCACAATAATCTCAAGACTAAATTATTGTGAAAATTTCTGATGGATTTTTCTTTTGCCTAAAGAAGCGCATTTTCAATAATTGAAAATGTTTTTTTAGCACAATTTATTTCACCCATAATACCATAAGGAATACTGAAAGTAGGGCAAGTATGACCGAAATCCATTCCGGTAACTATTGGCAAGTTATCTAGTCCTTCTTCATCTTTGATAACCTTTAAAAGAATGTCATCATAGTCCTGAGCGTATTTGTTATCATAAGGACGACCTACCAGCAAGCCGGCAACATTGTGAAGAATGCGAGAGGCAGCAAAGTTTCTGAGTATCCATCTAAAGTTATCTGGTTTCATTTTTACTTCTGATGTTTCAATAAACATTATTTTGCCTTTCCAGTCATTTGGTTTTACCCAATAGTCTGTATCTTTTAAAAACTCCAAAACCTCAAAGCAACCGCCAAGCAATTCTCCTTGAACCGTTTCAGTGCCTTGTAGAAATCTCCATCCAGTACAAGGGGCTAATTTTCTACTTGTCTTTTGGTTTGCGGGTACATCCCACTCTAACCTTTCCGAAGTCCAGCCATCTTTATTGGGAAGAATGATGCCTCTACTAGCATTGTTAAAAAATGTTGCATTTATATCATCAATTTGATATTGGTGCATGCCATTGTTTTCGGCAAAACCCACCAATATCGAAGTGCCATAAAAAGAAGTGACACCAGCTTTGTAAAAACAAAAGTGAGTAACGGTGGAATCTGAAAAGCCAAGAAATATTTTAGGATTGTTTTTGATAACATTTAGATCAATATAAGGCAATGTTCTAATACTATCTTCTCCACCAATATTTGAGAAAATTGCTTTAATAGATTTATCTTCCAACGCCTCCATTAAATCATCCGCCCTTGCCTGAGGATTTTTGTATATCCAGTCAGCAGACTTAAGTGCATTTGTTGTTTCAACAACTTCCACATCAAAAGTATCCTGCAATTGCTTTTTTCCAATTTCATAGCGAAGTGGGATATCGCCAGCACCTCCCCAAGAAAGTGATATTGTAGCAATTTTGTCGCCTCTGTTTAATTTATTTGGCTTAATCATAATGGTTAATTTAGTATATAGAGACTACTACTAAATTTTTTTCAATAAAGTTCACAAAATTTGGAATACTTTTTGTAATGAAGTGATGAGTTCCAAGAATCAAGCCAAAAATCAAATGCCAAGCATTTATACCTAATCATACTTGCCTTCATCAAACCAGATGGGCACAAGTGTTCTCACGAAAAGGGGAAGGCTGTCGCTTTGATAGCCTGGATTCCATTTGGGCATATTGGCAACCACGCGCATGGCTTCACGGTCGCATTGACGGTTGAGACTTTTGATGATTTTAATGTTTGCAAGGCTGCCGTCTTTTTGAACAACACAAGAAACTGCTACCATACCTTTTGAATTGCGTGGGCGTCTTAAATTGCCTTTTAAATAGAGTTTCATATTATCGAATCCACCAACATATTCAGGCATTGTATTTACAATTTCATAAATTGGGGCAAAGCGAATGTCATTTTCGAAATTTGTAAACGCTTCAGATTTTGCATTTTCAAAAAAGTGTGGACCGTAATGAGAAAAAATAATTTCCCTCATTTTTTCATTATAACAAGCCGTTTCTTCGTCTTCTATTTTTGCACAACCTGCATAACTCAGACTTATATCGTATAGACGATTGAGGTAGGTCTCGAAATAACTTTGAAACACAGAAGTTTGATAATCTCCAAAATGAACCAAATTGTAAAACCCTCTTTCTGCACTTTCAATGGCACGTTCTATTCCATATTGACAAGAACCAGACATAGTTTTTTGGGTAAAGTCAACATCTTCTTCAAAAGAGTAGGCTATTTCATATTGACAAGTATCAATAGAGGTGTCATTCATGGAAATTTCTTGACCAAATCCTTCTTGAAAAGGAATAAGGGCAAATAATAGGAATGGGAGTAATTTAATTGCTGATTTCATCATTAGATAATAACTGCAAATAAAATACCAAATTGTGTTTTTTGATATATAAAGTTTGTTAAGGGGATTAATGAAAATGAAAGAACAGTTATTGATCTTGCAATCCCAGCAATATTTTCTAAGAAGCCTGCTTAACTAATACTTTCTGCGCCTGAACAATATGTCTTTGATTGTGGTAGATTACTACTCGAAAAGTGTCTCCCAATTTTAACTTTATCCACTTAGAAATTGTAATACTGGTCTTCGTTTTGTTAAGATTAACCAAATTTGATTGGTCCAATAATTCTAAGGTCAACTTTTGATATTCTAGAAATTTGTCGATAACGGATTTGTCTAAATTGCTACCTAGAGGATTTTTATCCTTAAAAGTTTTCATTTTATTCAGTTGTTCTTTTGGCAAGAGACTATTTGCAAAATAATTTCCTAGCAAACCACTCTTGAAGTTTTGGACAGGCTTAGACTTAGAATTTTTTATCCTCTCCTGTATTTCAGGTAGGTAAAAATCACTATACAGATTTAGGTGCTCAAGACATTCTAAGATACTCCAACTATCAGGGTTTGACTTCCAATTGAGTTGACTATTAGAAAGTTGTTGAAATTTCTCTACATCAATTATTATTTGTTTCGTTCTTTTTTTTAAGTCGTCAATGAGATCTATTGTTTTACATTTCATTTTAGTGTTTCTTATCGTTTAAAAATAAACAATCAATTTAAGAACTTCGTTTATCTATTTGGTTAAAATATACCACTTTGTTTTGGGTATAAGAATGTTCAGGCAGTAGACTTTGAACCTCCTTTGATGAAATATCTCAAAAATCCCAAATACTCAATCAAAATTGCTCCCGTTTTTCGGAATGGACCAAACTCATTTGGGTAGGCTGTACCCTGCATTTGTACATTTAATGGATATTGTGAAAAGATATAATTAGAACGCTTAGTATGGTATTTTGAGGTAATGACTATTATGTCAGATATGTTTTTACCAGCCAAAATATTATAGCAAAGTTCAATGTTTTCTTCTGTATTTTTCGATTCAGTTTCAATTAAGATATTTTCATTAGGAATTCCATTTTTCAGAGCATAGCTTTTCATTGTTTCCGCTTCAATGAATTTGTTTTGCACAGCACCTCCTGAAAACAAAATTTTTTTTGCATAGTCATTATTGTAAAGCTGGATGGCCTTATCTACCCTCGTCTTTTGAATTGGACTTATATTATTACTATCCAAGCTTGGGTAACCCAATACGACAATTACTTCCGCCTTAGCCAAACTTTGTGTTTCTTTTTTTAAAAATCTATTAGAAAAAAGTAAAAAGCAAAAGAAGGAGATTGCCCAAAACAAAAAATAAAGTAATAACTTTTTCATTCTATATGGATATTGTTCCATTCCTCACGCAAAATTCCATAGCTTATAGAATCATAATATTTGTTATTAACAATTCGAGCTTTTCGGTAGAGCGCTTCTTGTTTCATTTGAAGTTTCTCAGCAACCCTTACCATTCCAATGTTTCCTGACCAAGTCGTCAATCCTATTCTACAAATTTCATTATGCTGATTAAAAAGTTCGGTAATCCAAATTTTTAATGCTTTAACTCCGATGCCTTTATTCCAATAATTTTCATTAAAAATAAGGATGCCAATTTCCATCCAAAGGGTTTCTTGTGACTTCCAATACCAACTTACTTCACCAATCAATTTATCTGTTTTTAGATCTGTAATGACTTTTTTGGTACTTTTCAATAGTGCAGAATGTTTGTTTTCTTTTTGAAGGTTGATTCTTAATTGCTCAATTCTTTGTTTTAGTTCTTCAATTGTTTCTCTCTTAAAATAGGGACCGTTATAATCGTGGAATAACCTTTCTGGAAGATTCCAATGGTAGTAATCTTCCAGGTCTTTCAATTCAATTTTGCGCAATTTAATTTCCATTCCTCTGTAATGATAAAAGCTGAATTGTACAATAATTTAGTGAGCAAAAATAAGTATAATATCTGATGAATTTATCAATTTGACATTTGATTGTAGAAAAATATTGTTGATTTTATAAGACGATAAATGTTGCATAGACATTGAAAACAGCCGTTGAGTAGTCTTGGTTTTTAGTAACCTTTTCATTTTTCCACCGAGTCATTGTCAAACAATAAATAGCGGACAGCAAGCAAATCGCAGCATTCTAATTTGCAACTGTCCGCTTATATAAGGATTGAATTTTAAACTGATGTATAATACGAATTTGAATAAATAAGGTCGTATAAGGCTAATTTATCAATCAAGTTGTTAATTCTCGTCTTCCTTGTTGGTTAATACCTATGATGAAAGTTCTGTTATCAGACAGCACAGACTTTTTTTGAAAAGTTTAAAACACATAACATTTTGATTCCTTCAGTTCAAGAATTTTGGTATTTATCCAAGAAGAGTAATGAAGCCTTTTTTCATTCAATGAATTATCGAATTCTTCAACTTGCTCCTTTTTCGTATTTGGATTGGATTTTAATTTGAACAACTGTTTAATGGCTTTGCTAAAATTTACATAACTTTCTTTATGCCTCGAAGAAATCATTTTATTCCTTTTAACCATTTTTATGAAAGCATTTGTTAGGTCAAGCAAAGCTATCGTTTCATTTTCCTCATAATATATTCTGAGCAATAGTGTTTTAGTTTCTATTTGGTGAAAAGAATCAATGAAATCTACTTTTAAAAGATGTTTTTGCGATTGTTCAAATTCATTTTTATAAAAATGCCAAATGGCAATATTGTAATATCTAGAGTATGATTTGTATTGAGGCAAAACTTTAGAAGCATAACCATCTATTAACTCTTTTGCAAGCACAAAATCTTCTTTTTGTAGACAGAGCGTTACCAAGTTATTAAGGTGTCTATAATGAATATACTTTCCATCTTTGCAGAGACCTGCATAAAACATTTCAAGGTACCAATCAAACCTTTCTCCTTTATACTTTACTTGCCCTTCTTGGATTTTAGTGTTTAAGTAGGTCAATATAATGGTGTAAATTTCTTTTAACTCAGTATAGGGTAATTTATATGATTTGAGTAGCTGTTTTAATTTTGGAAAATATTGATTTTGCCCTCTGAATATTTGTAAAATTGAAAAGTATATATCAATAATTGGATGTTCTATCAGAGCTGCTTTCTCCAATTTTTCCATAATCGGATTCAACTCTGTAAAGTCAATTTGGTCAGACTCAATAATCAATTGACTGTTGTGCATAAGGCTATAAATCCTTAGCTTTTCAACAAGTACATATACTTCGAGGTTTTGTAAAATTTCATTAAAATTACTAGTGGGTTTGTTAGAACTTGAGTCAAATATAAATGCATCAAAATTCAGTAAAAATTGATAGTAAAAGTGGTTGATTCCTTTAGACTGTTTTTGAGCTTGCTTTTTACATATTTTTTTAAAGTAAGATTTGTAATATTTAGGGTCTCGGTTGTTTAGTTCTCTCAGTAACAATAGGTCGCTAAACGTTCCCCTTTTTTCAAACGCCTGTTGTTTTAAAAATTTTTCTAAAGAAGATAATAGTTCAGAAGATAACTGTTTAAGTGCAGTACTTTCAGATATGTTTTTCATTGGAAACAACTTTTGAAAAACCACTTCCTTCTGAAGTTTAGGGTTTGCGTCTAAGTTTGGATAAGCTTGTTTAATAATGGTGAACAAGTCAAAGCATTTTTTTCTTGTATTGAAGTAGGGGGATCTCAAAAATTTTTCAAAATCCTTGAACTCCTCTTTGTTTAAGGATTTAATCAACGATAAGAGCGTACTTCTATGCATAAATTTCTAACCCTGTTTTTGTAATTAAGTTGTTGACAATCATAGTTTTGCTTTTGATTAGGATTGTGAATTATTAAAAAAAAGTCTAACTATAGGTAAAATTTGTCTTTGCCATTCAAAAAATACAAAATTATATTTGAAATAGATGATCATTAAAATATTTATTAATCATTTTTAACGAATTATTACAAATTTGTGACCCTTAATAGTGCAAAACTGTTAATGAAAAATCACGTTTTTTTCCGAAAAGCTGAAAAATGTACTTGTATTATTTGTTGAAAAGTTCTTTGTGAAACCCTATTTTTTCATTTATAAAACTTAATAAGATGTTTAGAAACACAATTATTTTATCATTATTTATTGTATTAGGTTTATTGAGTACTGAAGTTTTGGCTCAAAACAATCAGGGTACTCCTGAACAAGATAATGTGCCCGGGACAGGTAAAGTTATTATTGATCCGATTCCTTCAAGCCCACCAGGTTCTGTTGGAAAAAGAGAAGTCAATGAAGACTTGAAAGTTGTTAATTACCCCAACCCTTTTACTTTGTTTACAAGTATTTCATTTACATTGGATTCAGAAGAAGTTGTTAGTCTTGCCATTTTTGACAGTACTGGAAAACTTGTTGAGCAATTAGTCGATAATGAGGTTCATCAAAAGGGAACCAACATTGTCAGGTTACAACTAGATGAGCTTGCAAGCGGAACTTATTACTGTATACTCAAAATAAATAATAAAACTGAAACCCTAAAATTATTGAAAAAGTAAACTAGCTAATTATGAACAGAAAATAGATTAATCAGAATAGATGCTATTTTTTCGCTAGGCTAGGCAAAAAATCTTAGCATTGCGGAAAAAAAGAGACAATCAAAAGTGTGTCGATTATTTGTTCCTTGAACTACATTTTCCTTACATTAAGCGACTAAAGCAATATTGCTTTAGTCGCTTTTTTGCAAAACAATTTATAATTATCAGAGTTTTTCTAACTGTCCTTTAATTGAAATTTTGATATAGATGGATAATTGTTTACTTTTATATGAATGTCTAAATACACATTTTCATTCTTAAAATGAAGCGTATTGTAAAGGCAGCATTGTTTTTGCTAAGTCATTTTGAAAGTTATATGAAATTCCTAACCGTTTTCCTATTGTTTATAAGTCTCACCTCTTTCGCACAAGAGAAAAAACAATGGATTGTACAACTTTCTAATAAGGTATCTGATGAAAATTTTGAAAAAAATATAAAAGAAGAAATCCCGTCTTTTAACAAAATAAAATCCTTGTCTAAATCTCTTAATATTTCATTGTATGAATGCAGTGACTCAGAAAATGCTAAAGAATGTTTAAAGGATCATTATGGGCTTTTGTCTTTTCAACAAAACAAAAATGTGGAGCTTCGGGCGATACCTAGCGATCCACTTTTTAATGACCAATGGCAATTTTTCAACAATGGATCAAACGGTTGGTTAGATGCAGATATAGATGCTTTAGAAGCTTGGAATATTACAACAGGTGGGCTAACATTAAACAATGATACCATCGTTGTTGCAGTAATCGACGGTGGGATAAATATTGAGCATGAAGATCTTAAAAACAACATGTGGATCAATAATGCAGAAATAGAGTACAATGGTAAAGATGATGACGGAAATGGCTTTGTTGACGATGTATATGGATGGAACTTTAAAACAGATTCTCCCGATGTAAGCAATGAAGGGTCGGGGAATTGGCATGGTACTCCCGTCGCTGGTATTATTGGAGCAGACGGAAATAATGATCTTGGTGTGACAGGGGTAAACTGGAATGTAAAAGTAATGAACCTTGTACATGGGGGAACAGAAGCTGATGTAATAGCAGCTTATGATTATATATTGGAAATGCGTAAAAAATACAACGACTCTAACGGTAAAGAAGGGGCATTTGTAGTTGTGACAAATTCTTCATTGGGAATTGATAACGGAAACCCTGAAGACTCTCCAATGTGGTGTATGATGTACGATGCATTGGGTGCTGTTGGAGTTTTAAGTGTTGGTGCAACTTCAAACGCTAATATAAATGTCGATGAAAATGGTGATTTGCCAACAACTTGCACAAGTGACTACTTGATTACTGTAACCAACTCTACCAGCTCTGATGAATTTGCAGATTCGGGATATGGTAAAGAACATATTGATTTATCTGCTCCAGGCTCTAAGACTTTCACGTTATCGAATAATGGGGGATATGCAAATTTTGGTGGGACCTCTGCCGCCGCTCCTCACGTCGCTGGTGCAGTAGCACTGCTTTACGCAACACCGATAGAACTCTTTGCCGATGCGATTAAAACTAGACCCAAAAATACAGCAAAACTTGTTAAACAATGTATTTTAGAGGGAACAGATCCAATAAAAGAACTTAAAGATAAAACTGTTTCTGGTGGAAGATTAAATTTATACAACAGTCTGCGAAGTCTGTTTTATAAATTTAGACTAAATGATCCCAGTCAAGATTTAAATATTTTTATTGAGGCTATTTACCCCAATCCTGCTCGTGATTTTTTTAAAATTTATTTTAATATAATAGAATCTAATTCTATTGAGTTCAGCCTTTATAATGCCAATTGGCAAATTGTTGAAAGTATTTCTTACCAAAATATCAATACAGGCATTCACGAACAATTATTTGAAACAAACGATTTGCCTGAAGGTATTTATTTTTTGAAAATTAATGTAGGTAAATTCTCCACTTCTGTGCATAAATTATTAATTCTTTCTGAATAAATAATGAAATAAGTGCCAATTAATCTAACTCTTGGTGTTTTTTAAATTTTTGATAGTCAATGGTTTGCGTTGATGTTTATTACCTGTTTATAATATGCTTGCCTAACTTATTAAGTTATTTGTCCTTTCTCAATGAGGTTTTGTTATTTAATTTTAAACTAAATTAATAAGATAGATAATCTATTGATTTACTGTTTCAGAATTCTGAAATGGGTAAATGATTCAATTTCTATCAATGTAATATTTTCAATTTATAAGAATTGTAATTTGATATTTTCAAGCTGGATATTTAAAGCTTTTTGTATTTAAATAATAAAGTTTGATTACTGGGATACTTATGCTCATTCGATAATAAAAAAAAAGATCGACAGTTGATGCTGATTAATTAATATTTGATCCATTAGTATGTAAATTATTCTATAATTATTTAAAATTTAAGTTATGAAAAAGTTGTTTTTTAGTATTGGTTTTTTATTTGCAATGATCCTTTTAATAGGCTGTGAAGCAAATGAATTGGAAAGCACAGTGAGTTTATCAGAATTAGAAAAATTAGTTGACTATTTTCAAAGTGACGAATCACCTTTGACAGGAGAGGAAAGTATGGAGATTTATAGACAACTAAATGAAGATCAGTTGAGCGAATTTTTTATGAAGCTAACGCCTGTTGATGACCCTGGGTATGCGCACGATGTTGATTTTCGGAAAAATGCTTTGTTGAAGTCTAAAGAAATTTTTAACAAGCCCTTTAATCAATTGACTTTTGAAGAAGAAGAATTTGTATTTGATCAACTTGATGCCGGAGCACTTTTGTTTGGCGAAGGAGTAAATGAAACTACTGAAATTGAAGACCGAAATCCCGAGCCATCTTGGTGTGTAAGTTATACTTTTCCAGATTATCTAAACTATGCCTGGAATGGTAGTATTGATTGGAATCATTGGTCGTATATAGCAAGAATAGAGGGGAATGTAACCTCAAGTGATTGCGATGTCCGTTTTGTTTATGATACCACATTACATGGGCTGAGAGTTGGTGGATTTTTTGGACGTACAACAAAATACAGTGGTGGGCAAACTTGGCATTTTGTTGGCTTAGGAAGACTTAATGCATGGTATGGTTGCAATCCTCATAATTGGTTAAGAAATAGAGGCAGAACCTAATAAATAAAACATTCAAGGGTTTAGGAGTGATTAATGATTTCATTGAAAAGTACTTTTTCAAATTATTCAGTAATTCTTCTAACTCTTGTTTTATTTTAATCAATAGATATTCAAATTAAAATTACAGCATTTAATATTTCCTTCAATTTTTATTCTTCGAAAACCTGTTTTTAAAATGTTGATTTATAATTGTTTAAATGGATTTTGGTATTGAGCCGAATTCATTGTGGCTACTAATTCTTCAAAATTTTCCAGAATTTTTGTGGTTGTTAAGACCACTGGCAGAATGTAATATTGTACTAAGATATTTCAATAAGAAAATATTTCGACAAGTAATAAAATTGACAAAAGGCAATTTAGGAATTCTAAATATTTTGAAAATGCGAATAATCAAATTTTTTAGATAGCTAATAAGCAAATAGTAATTTTTAAAAATATTATTGACCAATGTATGTTTAATTGCGCCTTACCAATCCCAAGGGGATTAGCAAGGCAAGCACTCTGACAAGGGCTAAACGCTTGTCAAATATTTATTATTTAACATTAAAAGTTAGAATTATGAAAACAATAAATTTTAGTTTAAAAACCTTATTAGCAGTATTTTTATTTTCAGTATTGATTCAATCTTGTACAAAAAATGATACCGTTTTAGAGGATACTGTAACAGCAAATGAAACGGCAAATATTGATCCTTCACAGTACAACTCCACAATGGAGGAAATTGGAGTAGATCATCCATTTATTAAAATCTTACAAAATTCTGATCAAATCAAAGGTTATGACGAAGCAGTTTCGGGAAAACTGATTTGGGAAAACTCAAACTTGATTACTTACGATAGCGAAGAAACTTTACCAATGTTAATGATTCCAATTGACAATGGGCAGGATGAAAACTTGATAAAAGTATTAATGGCTTCGTATGATGAAAGAAATGGTCTGTTTACAATGTATGTAAATGAGCTGGAATTTGACAAAGATGCAGGAGAAATGGATGAGGGTTTTTCAGGTGCAATTGGATTTAAAACAATTGAAAACGAATTGTTTTCTAAAACGACTATTCAAAAAGGATCAATATTAGAACAACAAAACTTTGATATTGAAAATATTGAGAGTAGAGGAATAAACATGCACTGTTATACAAGATGTATGTCAGAATTTGGTGCAGCGGCTTTACAGTCAGGTATAACACAATGGTGCCAA
>JAHDGP010000048.1:0-4787 GCA_020627525.1 Bacteroidota bacterium | reverse complement strand
CTTTGTACCACTTTGCATTTATCACTTAACTCCATATAATCCTGCTTGTATTGGCTTAGCTGGTTGTATGTTGTTTTATGGAGGATATGCTGCCAATTGTGCTTGGCAATGTAATTATTGATAATCAAAATGCTTTTAAGAACTTGTTTTAGTTTTTTCTTTTGATAGGAAATTGTTCAAAATGTTAAGCAGGTTCTAATTATTTAGATACTATTTAAATTTTGTGTTTTCTGACATCTTTTATTTCAACTAATATTGTTGAAATGTAAAAGGTTGGAATCCCCCAAGCGGCGAAGCCGCTTGGGGCCTCAAAATTTTATCAAGAGGTTGCAGTGGGTGGCAAAATGCATAGGTACCTGCAATATACAGCAATGAGCTTTATTTTTTCCGCTGGATAAAGATGATGGATGTTGTCCTGACTACTGCTTATACAACGGATATTGAACTGAAAAATAGAGAAAATATAGAATGGAAAGATGCTTATATAGTGTTTTTACTAATTTGTAAACACCTTCTTTGTTAAAAATCTTTCAAAATTGCTCGGTTTTCCTCAACTTTTTGTATTTTTATCACAAACAATTGATAATAAAACTTACAAAACCTTCTTTTTTATGAAAAAATTATTTTTAGGCTGCTTTGCAGTATGTGCAATGTTCTTAGCAGGATCTGTTCAAATTCAGGCTCAAGATTTAATAGATTGGGGTTGGTCTATAAAAACAGATATGAATGTTAAAGATGCAGTGAATAACAATATAGTTGCTAATAAAGTCAGTGCTCAAGATGTTAAAACTGATGCTCAGCCTGCAAATACTTCAACAACAGTAGCAAATAAATCGGAAGCGATGTTTAAAGCTCAAACAGCTATCAAGCCAACGTCAAAAGCTGCTGTTTTGAACTTGAAAAATGCAAATTTGAAGAATTTAACGAAATAAGTTTTTAATAATATCTATGATGACAATTTTTGTTCATCAACAAAGAAAGCCCGTACTTTATTTATAGAGTAGGGGCTTTTTTTATGTTATGCCAACTTTATTGTTTGAATGATGGAGATTCGTTTAAATGCTACTGATCAGTTAACCGAAAAGGTTAAAAGCCTTGGTATCAATACTTGGAGTGGATTGATAACTTGGACTAAAAACCTGCCTTATGGTCGAAATGCCAATAGACACGATTTGATTTTGATTGTATCAGAAAAAAAAGGTACTTGCAGTTCTAAGCACGCTTTTTTAAAAAAACTTGCTGACCTCAATGAAATTGAAAATGTCAATCTGATAATTGGTATTTATAAAATGAATAATACTAACACACCAAAGATTGGTGATGAACTAACCAAAAACTCATTAGATTATATTCCAGAAGCACATTGTTATTTAGAAATTGAAGATGTCAAAAAAGATTATACAAACAACACTGCTGATTTTAGTAAAATTAAAAACGATATTCTAAAGGAGATAAATATTCAACCTGAACAAGTAGCTAATTTTAAAGTAGAATTTCACAAATCTTTCATAAAAAATTGGATAATTGAAAATGATATTCGATTTTCGTTTGATGAAATTTGGAAAATTAGAGAAAACTGTATTCAAAATTTAAGTAAGAGATGAAAATAAAAATTATATCATTTGTTTTGATGCTTTCTTTTTTGATCAATATGCATCTAAATGCTCAAAATAACCCAGTGCAAATATTTGAAAATTTTATTGATGGATATTGGCTTTCTGAGGGAAAGCAAATGGGTGGCCATGATGGAAAAACAGAAAAATATTTTGAGTGGGGTTTAAATGGTAAAATGGTAAAAGTGAAAACACATAATACCAATCCCGAAACCCTTGAATTTGGATTGAGAAATGAGGGCGTACGGTTTTGGAGTGCCGAAGACAGCTTAGTTCATTTTTATGAGTTCGATGTTTTTGGTGGAATAACAAAAGGCATTGTTACAATTGAAAATCAAAATATTCATTACGATTATGAATATCAAGGATACAAACTACGAGACTCCTGGATTTTTATTGATGAAAATACATACAAGTACATTGTAGGTGTTTGGGAAGCTGAAGCCTGGAAACAAAAATTTTACGAAGGAGAATTTATAAGAAAGGAATAACTTTTTATTCCTACACCCTAAAGCCCCGAAGGCTGAGGCCCTCGAAGCCTAATCCCCTCCGAAGGCTGAGGCCCTCGAAGCCTGACATCCCCCGCAGCCTGAGGCTCTCGAAGCCTGAGGCCCCCGAAGGCTAACTCCCAACAAACTTATCTGCCTCAGTACACATACCTCTAATCGAAATTTGGCTGGTGTAGTTGCCAAACAAATTTATATTTTTATACCTGTTTTTCAATATTGCGTTTATTTCAAACCAGTTTTGGTACAATTGCGGAGTGTATAAAGGTATTCCTTTGGGCCATCTCGAAATACTAAATTCCTTTGCTTGTCCTTCAATTTTAAAAATTTTATTCAGATCATTCATTACAAATTCTAACAAGCTTTCATCCGTTTTTTCTTGGAGCGAGCCGTCAAAATCCCTCATAATACAGGTAAGGCTCAGCAATCCTTCAGAAAAAACCCGATGTTGAAAAATACAAGAGTTAAACAATACACCTAAAATTCCAATGTTTTCTTTTCTAGAAATCAAACAACCAAAACCTTCTTTGAAATTTTGAATTTTAGTTTTTTCAAAAAACAGGGTCATACTAATATTGGAAGAGTAGTTTATAGAATCCAGTACAACACGCAAATCATCATCGAAAAAATCTTTAGCAGCATAGGCTGGTGCACAACTGACAAACTGATCTGTTTTGTTGCCAAATGGATTTATTTCTGCATTTAGTTCTGTTTCTTTATATAGATATTCTTGTAGTGAATTTACTAAATCTTGTGTTCCGTTTTTGAAACACAAAGTGCCTGTTATTTTGTTAGGGTCTTTTTTATGGTTAAATAAATTTTTGATGCCGCCAAACGCAAGAGAATTGTGCTCATTTAAAATTTTTGCCAACATAGACATAGTGCCTGGAAAACTCAGCTCATCTCCAAGACCATTGTAAATTCCTAAAAAAGCAGGTTCCAGTAAATAATCAGTCATTCTTTTATTAAAAAACTGTTCCCCAAATGCTCTTAAAGTTTCCGGTTTGTTATTCTTTGGAAACATACATTTTGTAACAGCATTTGCAAGTTCTAAAATACTCAATGGCATTTTTCTAAGTTGTCTGTCTCGAACCAAAAAGCGAGCTGTACTTTCAGAATTGGGCTTTAAAATTTCTAAGCCAAGGTCATTGCACATATTAATAAATGCAGGGCACCAAAGTGTACCATTAGCCGTTTGTTCAGCAATGCCATTCTTGCACTTTTTTGTTCCAAGAATGCCCCCTACCTTATCAGACTTTTCAAAAATTTTAAAGGGAATATTGGCTTTTTTTAAATGGTAACCAAGCATTAAGCCCGAAATACCACCGCCTATTATATTTATGGATTTTTTTTTGTTTAAATCAGCACCGAGAATGCTACTATTTAAAAATTTGTATTTCATTTATAAGCCTCATATTCATTAAGAATGTTTGCCACAAAGATAACCCACTCATCTTGTTTTTCTTTATTAAGGCTATATCTTGTTTGATAATCATATCTTTTTTGAGTGTTTTGCCAATCAGTAAGTAGCTCCTTTGTTATTGATTCAAACTTTTCAACTTCATTACACTTGAATTTATGATGACTCAATTTTTCTTTGAGTTTTCTGCTAAAAACTTCAGTAATATCAAAGTGCAATTGCTCGTGAGCGAGATAATGTTTCGTTTTGGCTTTCTTTTTCACCCAAGATTCATCCATCAAAAATATGGATTTAACTGCATAAACCAATTCACCATTTTCACAAGAGTATTTGTATTGAATAACAGAAGATGTTATAGCAGCAATATCATTATTCCACCATTCAGGATCTGCCTGAAAATCGTCCCAAGTAAGTCGCCTATTCGCATTCCAGGGAATTCTATTGTCATCGTTTAAAACAAAATCATCCACATATTCTATTCTTAAACTGCTTTGACAGTTATGTGTGGTTGATGGCAATACATTGAATAATGAAAACCCAAAGAAAACCAACGTAAGTAGAAAGGACGATTTGATCATATAAGTACTTTAATAAGAACTTTTCAAGATTGCGTAAACAACAAATTTAAATTGCTTCTAGTAAAAAAACGTTTTCGCTCTAAGAAAAGTTTACATATTCATTCTTTTTAAGAAATATGGAATATTCCCGTGCTAGATTGAATGTATAACTATTTTCTGCCACTTTTAAGAAATTAACGTTTATTGACTAAATTTTATTTGCCAATTCAAATTCTTTGATATACATTTGCACTACAATTAACTCCTAAATTATAAGGAGGTAAAAATGAGGAAACATAACTTACATATCATCTTTAAGACTGGCAATAGAAAATAATATTTTCGATATTTATTTCTAAATATTATAGTTTTGCCTGGTCACCTGATCGGGTTTTTTTATGTCATCTACTCAAGCCTGATGACTCAAATCCCAAAATCAAACACGTTAATTTTTGATCTAATTCATTATTTAATGAAATAGCATATTACGTCTACTTCATAAAGTAATCAATTTAAAATTTATTTCATCAATTAGAAAATGATCCAAGATCATAAAGGGAATGTTATGCCCTGTATCGAATAATTAAAACATTGACGCATTGACGCATTGACGCATTGAAGCATTGAATCATTCTCGCATTCTCGCATCAATGTTGTTTAGTTAAGGATAAAATCGTTTCTTATAAATAAC
>JAHDGP010000047.1:13940-16744 GCA_020627525.1 Bacteroidota bacterium | reverse complement strand
TCAGCCCTTCAGGCTTTTTCAAAAAAACTTTCAATTTCTTAGCTAAACAGCATTGTTTCTCACATCATTGAATACATTGGTAAAAGATTTACTCTTATAGCTATTGACTTTTTGCATTCTTCGTCCAATGGTCAACCTGTCTAAATCCCAACCTGTTTGATTATCAATCCGAATGTAAACATCATTTGGTTCTAACTTTGTAAATGGAGACAAAACCATATACACCATTCCCAAGGATGTAAGTAAAAATATCAATAGAATTATTTTGGTTCTTTTCTTCATAAGTATTGATTCGCTATATTCTATTTTGAAAAATAGCGTATTTATAATTCTAATGCCATTGTTTATTTTTAAAACTTATATTCCTTTTTCCTGATATTCAATATATATTCTAAAACTTTTGCTCTAGATCATTCCACAGAGAAAAGCAAGTTAAAAAGAAAAGGCTTCCAAAATCAATTGGAAGCCTTAAACTCTATAATAAACCAAATTTTACTATTTCTTACTAACGGACCTCTTTGAATTGCTTAGAGGCTTTCTCCTTAATTGCAATCTGTGCAATCAATTATTTCTGTTACATCAAATGCACCAGTTCCAGTATAGGTTGCACAATCAATATTGCTAAATACTTGGACCGTATAATCGCCTGGTTCATCTGGCGAATAAAAAGGCGAACCATCAATTGTTGCTACCACATTTCCATTCAAATACCATACAAATGTCAAACCTGTTCCATCCATTGGCGTAGCTCCATCAAGGCTCGCAAATAAGGCATTACCTTCGCAAACTCTAATTATTTCAACTGGTGAGTCTGCGGGTGCAGGGCTTAAAGCTATACACAACGGATTTGTCACAAATTCAGAATTAAAACAACCTAAATCATCGGTTCCAACATCTGATACATTGATACCAACAGTAGGTAAAGGACTTGGTGGATTTGCAGTATCATAATGCAATGCATGAATAAATGTATCATCAGCCAATCCGTCAGCCGCTACAAATACACCTGTTGTATTTACAGCTAATATCAACCCACTAGCGTCAGCCAATACGTAAATAACTGTAAATCCTGGTTGGGGATTATAAGTTGCTGTTGTTGTGGCAGCATCACACAAGCACTCTAATGGTTTGATATCTGATACTAAGTTATCATTAAAACAACCACTTGTCGATCCTGTATTCTCGATTGTATCTCCAATGGTTGGAAAAGGAACAGGAGGATCATTGGGATCATAGTTTAAAGCATGAACATTATAAGATCCGATAGCAGTTGTAAAGGTGCCATTATTCGCGTTTATTATTTCAATAATAACACCATCGGAATCTGCTAAAATCAAAATTTGTGTAAAGGCAGTATTTTCATTAACAGTACTTATTGTAAAATCACACTGAGCATTAATGCTCTGGCTAGAAAAAATTCCCAGCCAAAGCATATTTAAAATGAAGAACGTTTTTATATATTTCATTGTATATTTTATTTTAGATTAAAAAATTTGGATAAAATATACTAGTGATTCCAAGTTCCGTTATCTGCCTCTGTACAGCTAGGGTCAACTACTGGATCATCTGTAGAATCATCAGGAGTTGTTGGTGTATTGGGATCATCTGTAGGCACATCAGGATGGTTATCTGCCGCAAAGGCACCTTGATTCATAATAATAAACCCATCTGCTGTAGTGGCATCCACTGTAACATCGAATGTGATTGTTACTGTTCCTCCATTTGCAGCCAATGTACCAATATTTGCTGTAACAGGATCAGTGCCAGTAGAAACGGTTCCCACTGTCGTCGTTTCATTTCCTAACAAAGTAGTTCCTACTGGAACTTGATCACTGAACATTACATTTATGGCGTCTGCTGTCCCATAATTTGTCAAAACTATTGTATAAGTAATTACTTCACCTGGATTCAATAAACCATCATCATTTGTATCTACAAAGTCTGATGTTTTAAGTGCATCTAAAACTGGGTCTGCTACATTTACACAACTTCCATCGTCATCTTCAACTGGTGTTCCTGAATCGCATCCTTCTGCCGTTACTACTGCTGTATTTACATAGCTGCCTAAAGTATTTGGCACGGTACATTCGTAAGTCCAAGTACCACCAATTACCAGTACTCCACCATTGTCTGTGTAGGTCGCTTCACAAGCTGCACCATTTGCATCTGTTACCATCACGTTACACAAATCTTCGTCGCCTGTGTTTGTCACTGTTATTGTAAATACTGCATCTTCGCCTGTTGCTACAGTTTGTTCATCATCTCCATTGTCGGCATCATTTTTATCAACCTCGACATCTGGAGTCGTTGTTGGTGGATCATCAACAAATACAGTAGAATCATCTTCATCCATTACTCCAGTTCCTGAATTACAACCTTCTGCTGTAACTGCTGCAGTGTTTAAATAATTGCCCATTGTATTCGGAACAGTACATTCGTAAGTCCAAGTATCACCAATTGCTAATACACCTCCATTGTCCGTGTATGTTGCATCACAAGGTGCTCCGTTAGCGTCTATTACTACTACATTACATAAATCCTCGTCGCCTGTGTTTGTCACTGTTATCGTAAATACTGCATCTTCGCCTGTTGCTACTGTTTGCATATCATCTGTATTATCTGCATCGTCTTTGTCGATTGTAATATCAGGATTTGCAGGTACTATACAATTATAAGTTGCTGGCAATGTTACACTTTCGCAAGCTGTTGGGGCACCAGTATTTGTTATGACAAAATCAAGAGTACCAGCTCCTGTTTCTGCTGAAAAGTCAGGTGTAGCACCATTTGCATCATAAGTATTTGTT
>JAHDGP010000047.1:6775-13930 GCA_020627525.1 Bacteroidota bacterium | reverse complement strand
AAGCTCCATCGTTTACAATCATTGCATTTGCAACCGCTGCAACATCAGGATAAACATTGACTGTTACAGCAGCACCGCCTGTAATTGGTTGAGTATCTAGTGAACAAGCCATATCAGCCAATGAACTCAAAGTAAATTGAGCCATATAACTTACAGCAATTGCATCACAAGTTGCATTTGTCTCTGTAAAATCAAGGCAGTATTCTGTTGCTGAAATTGCTGTACCTGTTGTCCAAGTAAAGCCACCGTCGTTTGAAAAATCAACAGTTGCTGTTGGATCATTGGTTAAATCAACATCTACACAAACGGAAACCACATCACCTGTACAAACATCTGTTGCGGGAGCAGCATTTACTTCTGCTGATAAAGTTCCGTCTACAATATCTGGACAAAGCGAAGCACAATTATAAGTTGCGGGTATTGTTATACTTTCACAAGCTGTTGGGGCACCAGTATTTGTTATAACAAAATCAATTGTACCCGCTCCAGTTTCTGCTGAAAAATCTGGTGTTGCTCCATTTCCATCATAAGTATTTGTTATTGTAAAATTCGCACAATCTTGTGTCAAACTTGGACCGCAAGCTCCATCATTTGTAATCATTGCGCTTGCAGCCATTGCAAGATCAGGATAAACATTTACTGTTACAGCTGCACCGCCAGTAATTGGTTGTGTATCTAAATCACAAGTATTATCAGCCAATGAGCTCAAGGTAAATTGTGCCATATAGCTTACTGCAACAGCATTACAAGTTGTATTTGTTTCTGTAAAATCAAGGCAATATTCTGTTGCTGAAGTTGCTGTACCTGTTGTCCAAGTTAAGCCACCGTCATTAGAAAAATCAACAGTTGCTGTTGGATCATTGGTTAAATCAACGTCCACACAAACAGATATTACGTCACCTGAACAAACATCTGTTACAGGAGCAGCATTCACTTCTGCTGACAAAGTTCCATCAACAATGTCTGGGCAAGCCTGACAAACAGGCTCTGCTTCTGTTACAATTGTTGCCATACAGTCAAAGCAAAGCGGACCGGGAGGATTCGTTCCATTTGCACCATTTCCGTCAGCTGCAACTGTAACATCTACAGATTGTCCAGCGGGAATTACTTGACCTGTAATTGGTGTTCCAAAGGTATAAGTTGTCACACCAAAGTTTGTTGTTATTGTATAAGTTCCTGCACCAGCTTCTAAAGGATAACCTCCAGTTATTGTAATATCTGCTAAGTAAGTTCCGTCTGGAACAGCAGGGCAAGAAGTTGCAATGGTAACTTCAATTGGCTCTAAAACTGTAAAAGGTGTTTCTGTTCCAATCATACCACATGCGGCTGGATCAGTTGGAGGATTCGTAAGGTAATCTCCGATTTGAGTCAATGTTTGACCTGTGAACGGTAGCACAATTGGTGGTACATCAGCAGTTGTGTAATGGAAGCCAACGATGGTATAATCTCCTGGAGCTAAACCAGCACAAAGATTTGCTTGCTGAACAGCAGGGTCCATCGCATCAGGAATACCATCAGCACCACCTGGAATGGTTACAAATCCATTGGCAGCATCTTGCGTGGTAACGTCTGTCGCATCAAACTCGCAAACTACCGTTCCACTTGCATCCAGCACTAAAAAAGTGTAGGTATAATCAAGTGGATCACTACATCTAGGAGGAATAAATCCAGCCATATCAATTGTCAAATCTGCATCTCCCGAAGCATTTGGAGGTGTTCCTGTAGAACAGAAAAATTCACAGGTTAATGCTAAGTCAGATCCTGAAGCATCACAGCCAGGAGGAGGAACTGCAAAGCAAGCTTCACAGGCAGCGATACCTGGATTGCCCGATGTATTTGTTCCACCGTTGTCCACAACTGTTCCTGTAACATCATTCGGCGTATTGCCAGAATACAAAACTGCATTTACTGTTATAAGTTCAGCACCATTCAACGCGCCTCCACCAGAAGTTGCAACATTATCAATAAAAGAGCAATTTGTTACGGTTACAGTACCAGCTGGACCTGCTGTATTATGGTTAATCGCACCTCCATCTGTTGCTGTGTTGTTGTAAAAAATACTGTTATCAATTGTTGCTGTTGGACCGTCGTAAATTTTTATGGCACCACCACCGACATCAGAACCTGTTGTTTCTAAAGCAGTATTGCATCCAAAATAACTATCGTCAATATCCATATTCCAAAATTCTCCAGAAATATAAATAGCTCCACCCTCTCCAGCAGCAGAAGCCAAGTTTCCATTAAAATCACAATTGTTAAAGACTATATTCTTGCCGCCAACTTCACCTTCATCTCCTGTAATTACAACTGCACCACCATAACCGTTTCTCTCATTGCAAGAAAACAATGTTCCACTTACATCAACATCCATTGTTGGCCAAGCTCCTCCAACCTGAGAAGTTGCAGTGTATTCAATTTCTATCGCTCCTGTACTAACAGTTGCTGCATTTGGGCTAGGATTGTTTGAAAAAACACAATTTGTAATCGTTGTACTTGAATTCATAAATCCATCAAAGGAACTGGCATTGTCAATGTGTAAAGGCGTTGTTGTTACATTACTATCAAAAATTACATTGTCCAATACTACATTGGTAGAACCATATAACCCTATTGCACCACCGTCTGTTCCATTCCAGCCCGTAAAAGTAAAGTTTTGGAATGTCCAATTATCTAAATGCAGAAGTCTAATAAATGCAGAAGAAGCAGCCATGTTTTCCATAACTGCACCTTGTCCATTAAAAATGACATTGTTAACTGTTGGAGCAGTGGTATAATTTATATCTCCAAATTCGTTATCAGTATTGTAATAACAATCTAAAAAACGAACTTCTATATTACCGCCACAATCATTAATTCCATCAATCAAACCGCTACTCGAACTATTGTAATCTGTAAGTGGGTCTGCCATTGTTCCTGCTTGAGAAGAACCTGGGTAATTTGTTGATGTACCAAAATAAAGAATTGGCCAACCTTGTGCATTGGTTCCCTCTCCTGGAGGACAAGCTGCATAGGTATTTGAAAAAGTTAATAGAAATGTTAACATTGCAAAGGAGATCGCCCCTCGTTTCAAATATTTTTTTTCCTTCCAAAAAAGTAAAAAAGACCAACCTACACTGTAGATTGACTTTTGGAGTAAGTTTTTTGATAATTGCATTCTATATAATTTTGTTTATGAATTGTCATATAAATGGCTTAAAGAACTCAACATTTAATCGTTGAATTTTACTTGATTACAGAATTTACAATTGTAAATCCTAAAGAAATATTGAAGTGTTTCAATTAACTTTAAACCTCGAAACTAAACAAATCAATTGTCAATACACAGAAACAACCATTCTATACCAATTTTTATCATTTAAAAAATTCAATCGCAAATTTTTGACAATCAAAGAATTAAATAACTTTTTTAATACAAACAAATAGGGCTTTTACAAAAAACAATTCTACTTTTGAGTGATATTTAAATGTCATAAATTTACCAATACAAAAAAACTGTATTTTTATACTGAATCGAAAGTAGTTTGAAAAACAATCATTTACTCTTAAAATTTTACCAAAACCAGTTGGTAAAGCTTTGTAAAACGAATATTTAGAATGGAGCAAATGAATACTTTCTAGTAATATAACTACAAGCATACAATTAAAATGAAAGGAAAAAAGCTTTACCACTTATTAGATTCATTAAGCAGACAAGAAAGAAAGCAGCTTTTTTATTCTATTGAAAAAACACAGGATAAAAGATCATTGCTTTTTAAAAAAATTCTTGAGGAAAAATTTAAAGATATAAACTCCCTAAATACATTTTTAGTAGAAAATCAACGAAATGAAAAATTAAAGAAAAATCCTAAGGAACAAGACAAAAATATCAGAAGGTGGTTGGACTATGCCTGTAAAAAAATTGAAGACTTAAAACTATCCAATTACCTTAAAGAAAATTTAGAGCAACGAAACCGTCTATTAACTGAAATTGCCCAAAAGAAAACACAAGAACATTTACATGAATATTATCTTAATAAAACAGCTCAGTTGGCTGAAAAAGGCAAAAACAATGCTTTGAAAAACTGGTGTCTGGAATGGCAAATCAGTTTGTATGGGCAGCAGCAAAAAGATAAAAATTTAAAAATCATTAAGTCTTTGGTGGATGTCAAAACTGATTATATCAATATTGTTTACAATGAACAATTGTCATTTTTTTACAGACAATTGTCTATTTTATATTTGGATGATTCCAGGCTCAATGAGCAATCTTCTACTACAAAACCAAGTGATAAAAAATTAGATGCTTTGTCTGAAAATTCTCTTAATCCTATATATGCAGCTGAATACAAAATAACAAAAGCTCGATTTAATTTTTTTAATGAAAAATTTTATCAAAATATAAAAGAAGCTGAGCAGTATATTGAAAGATTAGAAATTGATGAAAAAAATGCAAAAATATTGTTTAGAAGAATTTATTTTCTAAAAATGGTTGCTGGTTTTCAAAGGGCAAAACCATTAGAATTGTTAATAATAAATTCTCAAAAAGCAGTTGATATTGGACTTGAATTTAAGTACAGAGATAGTATTAGTTTCTTTTACCACCAACTTTTTCTCTATCTATCCAATCAATTTGAAAAAGCTCAAAAAGAATTTGACGAAAAGGGTTCGTTTTTTTATACGAAAAAAACCCAATTCTATAAAGATTTTAATAACAGCATTTACTTATTAAAAATGGGAGAAGTTAATAAGGCTCATAAGATTCTAAGCAAACTAACCAATTCTCCAAATTACTATATTTCGTTGTGGTCTAAAATGTTGGACCTAATGATAAACTATGAAGCGAATAATTTGTATTTATGCAATAGTATTATCGAAAGAATTAAAACTTATTTGAACAAAAACAAACATCGTGAGTTTACCTATGAAGCCTCGAAACTAGTCTACAAACAAATTTCTAATAGGATTAATAAAAAGAATTTGGAATCTGTAAATCATCCATTGCCTCCATTGCATCAGTATATTCTGGATTTTGTTGACTAAAAAAGCTTACTGCAAAATGCAGTAAGCTTTTGTTTCGAAAAATCTAATTGTGTGTCAAGCATTATATTTCCCTATTTCTGATTTTTAGAATAACCACACAATCAGCAATCTTAAGTAGTTTGGCAAATGTAGTCTCGATGATTTTTCAAAATTGAAAAAATTAGCAAGGTGCCATTCAGCACCTTACTAACACACCAAGGTCATTTTTATCAAATGCCAATATTTTTACATTCTTATTTTTAATCAATAAAAAAGCAATTTCTTACTAATTTTTATTGCAACTATTTTAGTTACTTCTAGAAAGTGAAGTGTTGAAGGGGGTTTTTAAGTACTCAAACAAAAGTAATCCGACATTTCGGTAAAAAAATTATTTCGTAGCCCAAGTACTTAATACAATGCAAATATGTAGCATATTGAAAAAAATCACAAAAATTTAAATATAAAACTCAGACAAAAAAACCTTAAAAAAACAGTTTTCAAACACTAAATTTAACAAAATAACAGCCATAAAAATCTAAATATCAATAAATTAAGCAAATCCAGTAACCCAACTCCAATTTAGAAAATCATTATAAAAAAGGACGTCATTGACACTCTTTAACAACTTAGTCCAATCAATCGAGACTAAATAATCAATTATATACAAAGCATCTTTTTCTGATTTACTCAATTACCTATATTTTCTTGATTAACTAATAGAAAACAAATCCCCACACAGAATACACAGCCTCATTCTCTTTAAATGTAAGTAAATCAGAAATGGGTTGACTAACAGAGGAAGCTTCATTCAGACTTACAATAGAGCGAAAAATACAATAAATAGCATTCGATTTTCAATCGAAAAAGCGCCCCTGTATTTACTCCTAAAATTCCAAAAATTATTCACAATAAAATTTAACAATTTAGTTTAAAAATTTTCAATAACATTTAATAAAAATTTATATATTTGCCTTACTAAATGAAATAAATTCACAGCAATGATGTTGCTTTGATTCATTTTAAATACAATCAAACTCAAGTGTATTTAGAGCAAACTGGATATAATTTCATATACCAAATTTGTTCTTAAAGATTAATTTCTTAAAAATATTGTTAAGATTAATGGGAGAGGTATGTTTAAACAACATCTCCTTATGAATATATTATTAACCAAAATATTATTATAAATGCATACAAAAATATTCACCAAATTACTACTTAGTCTCAGTATTGGACTTTTGATAGTGGCTTTAAACTCTGTAGATCTGAAAGCGCAAACTGCTTCTAAAAAAGAGACTAAGCAGACTAATACAATAGATTTAGAGGTGCTTAAGAAAAAACTTGAAAACAAGACTTTTCAAAAGTGGACACCAAAAGAACTAGAGGCAATTTATCTTAAAAAAATTACTGATCCAAAAATGACTGAGGCTCAGAAAGAAAAAGCCAGAATTGCTCTTAAAAACCTTAAAAATTAAGCAACATGAAAAACCTACAATTTAAATTTATTATAACCATCTTGCTTTCGTTTTTATTTATTGGAACAAATGCACAAAATAATGGCTGCGCAGCAAACGGGTATTATTCATTTGGTCCTATTGTAAATGGAGCAAATCTGAGTGATGGTTTTACTTTCGATTGCACACAACCTTTACAAGTAGAATGGTGTTATACGGTAGATGACTATTCTGGGGGTGACCCTGTATGGATACATGGTTTTTATCCTAACCCTGATCTAAATTGGCAACTTACTGGATTAAGTTTCAATACATCCTCGCCTAATGCAGCCCAATGGATTTTTGAAGACCCTCAGGGTATAACCGGAACGGGAGGATACTTTTTTGATGATGATGGCAATTTCTTTTCTGCTGATGGATTTGGTGATCCTGACTCACCAAATCCAGCTAATTCTTGGGAAGCTTGTTTTGTTTATGATTACATAGGCGGCTGTCCAAATACCTATCCTGTTGTTGATTTTTTCTCTTTAGTAATGAATGTTTCGGGAGACAATTTAACTGGTGCATTTGGCTTTGATCCTCAAGTCTGCCCTCCTTGTCCTCCACCCGATGATCCGTTTACTTTTTGCCCTGGATCAGTAGGTTCTGGTTTTAACATACAGTTTGCAGCACCTGGTTTATTTGCTGATGCAACTAATTCCGC
>JAHDGP010000047.1:0-6765 GCA_020627525.1 Bacteroidota bacterium | reverse complement strand
CGCTTGTTCTTGTGATAATCCAAACAATATTGATTTAGAGGGCGACGGAATTCCTGATTTATTCTCTGAACAAATTGATATTTTTACAACTCCCCCTACAACAGGTATCACTGATTGGAATGCAATTTTGATTTCAGGTGGATTTGTGGATGCAACAGGCAATCCTACCAGCCCTGTTGCTAATGACAATGGAGATGGAAGCTATACTATAAATACCTATACAACCAATGGTGGCGGCTATGATGCTTTTTTCGAAAGTTTCTCATTTGGAGTTGTAACAAATAACCAAGTTTCTGGTGGTGGTTGTGGTCCTTGCGATGTAAACATCAATCAGAATTTTGCTTGCGATTGCTTGAATCCTGACAATATTGATTTAACTGGAAATGGTTTGGCAGACTTATTTTATGAAGAAATTACTTTCCTTACAAACCCAGCAACGCCTGGGATTACAGATTGGGCTTTTGGTATAAATACAACCCAACCAGTCTTTGATGCAGCTGGCAACCCTATGACAACACCTACAGGAATTATTGATAATGGTGATGGTTCTTACACATTCGTTTATTATGTTCCTGCAAATAATCCTTATCAAATCGATTTCCAAAGTATCAGTAGTGGTTTTGGAATGCTTTCACCTTTTACGGGAGGAGCTAATTGTGATGTGTGTTTAGACGTCGATATTTTTGGAATACCATGTACTTGCGGTATACCACTAAATATTGATATTGATGGAGATGGTTTGGCTGAATATATTTACCAGGAAGTAACGGTTGCCATAGACCCACCTTTGCCTGGAATCGGTGATTGGGTAATAGGTTTTGCCAACAATTTTAATATCTATGATCAAAATGGAATTCTGTTTTTCCCTGGCGATCCTGCTTATTTTATAGACAATGGTGATGGCACCTATACTTTCCAGTTCTGGACAGAGAGCCAATTCCCGTTTGAAGTTTACTTTGAAAGTTTGTTTGTAGGTTATCAAACAGAATTGATTTCTGGATTTAGTTGTGGTCCTTGTCCAATTATTGACCCTTGTGCTTGTGACAACCCATTAAACATAGACTTAAATGGTGATGGTGTATTTGATTTATTCCATGAAGAAATTACTTATGAAACCAACCCTCCTCAAACAGGCATCAATGATTGGGTATTTGCTTCAAATACAATAGGTCCATTTTACGATGCAGCCGGAAATATTGTAACAGCTCCTGTTTCAAGTACGGACAATGGAGATGGTTCCTATTCTTTTGTTGTTTATTTAGCCTCAGGTCAGAGTTACCAGGCAGATTTCACAAGTGCATCGACTGGGATAACTACTGGAGTTGTTGAAGGAGGTAATTGTACTCCTTGTGGTTCTGCAACTGATATACCTACCCTATCGGAATGGGGATTGATATTGTTATCATTATTGTTAATGAGTTTTGGAGCCGTAAAAATGACAGAAGGCAAATTGGTAACGAACAATACTGGTAATACAAACATTCCAATGCCATTCAATCAAGGGGTTAATCTGCCGTTCAATAGCGCAATATTTGAAAAATCAATTGTTGCTGTTGTTGTTCTTTCTGTGATTGGATTTGCCATTTGCTTTGCCATTTTTGGAGCAATTTTCCTTCCAGATGTGATTGGTGTCTTGCTGGCAAGTCCAGTATTTGCTTATCTGATTCACTTATTAATTATGATTGAATTTAATAATAAATAAAGCTTTATTTGTCAATAAATTAACATACCCAACCAATCTTTCAACAGATTGCTTGGGTATTTTTTTTCATTGAAATTTACTCGACATTTTAATATATTACAGTGAAAATTTTGTTTCAAAATAGTACAGTTTTTTTTCAAAATTTATTTTTACTTATATTTTTAAATTATACAAAAAACAAAAACCCATCATAAGTATTTGATTATTAGTCATTTACAATAAATACAAATTTTACATCTAGAAATTACGAATAAGAATTTTTTTTTGGCATTATCATTGAACTTAATGGATTGTATGTATAAAGCCTATAAAAACAACCAAAACGATACATATGTCTTTTTCAACGATCAAGTTGAAGTGGGAAAATTGTTTACGTTTCGTGGTGAAAAGATCGAAAGTCAACATATTCATGAGTTTGAAAAGTCAAACTTGTATGAGGTCAACTTTACAAATGCATTAAAAGACGTTGTAAATAGAGCTATGACCGCTTATGACTTTCACAGTACCTTTAAACTAATCGTATAAGTTTTAATTAGTTAAAAAATTTATTCTGAATGGAATATATTTGAGCCACCACATAACCCCCATTTTTGTGGTGGCTTTTTGTTACTTTTACAAAATGAAATACTACTTTGTCGCTGGAGAAGCTTCTGGAGATTTACACGCCTCCAAAGTTATTGATGAGCTCAAGTCTTTAGATTCAAATGCTGAATTTAGAGGATGGGGTGGCGACAAAATGGAATCAGCAGGAATGACTTTGAATGAGCATTACCGCAATACATCATTTATGGGCTTTGTCGAAGTTGTCAAAAACCTACGGACCATCTTAGATTTATTAAACAAATGCAAAAATGACATTTTAGAATATCAACCAGACGTTTTGGTTTTGGTAGATTATCCAGGATTTAATTTACGTATTGCTGAATGGGCATTCAAACGCAAATTAAAAATTTACTATTTTATTTCTCCTCAAATTTGGGCGTGGAAAGAAAACCGCATCCATAAAATAAAAAAGTTCATTGATAAAATGTTCGTCATTTTACCTTTTGAAAAAACGTTCTACGCTAAATGGGATTACAAAGTAGATTTTGTAGGTCATCCTTTATTAGATGAAGTTGCGATTCAGGATTATCCTTCAAAAAAAACATTTTTACAAGAAAACAATCTTGAGGGCAAACCGATTGTTGCATTATTGCCTGGAAGCAGAAAACAAGAGATCAAAAAAATGCTACCCATAATGGCAGCAATTGCTTCTAATTTCCCAACTCATCAATTTGTCATAGCAGCAGCGCCCAACATTGAAAAAGAGTTTTACCACTCATTGCTTTTAGATCAAAAAGTTTCCATTGTAAAAGATTCAACTTATCCATTGTTAAATAATGCGGCAGCGGCACTGGTAACATCTGGAACCGCAACTTTGGAAACAGCCCTTTTTGAAACCCCTCAAATTGTGTGCTATAAAGGCAATCCCGTTTCTTATCACATTGGCAAGAAATTGATTAAGGTAAAATACATTTCTCTGGTCAATTTGATACTTGGCGAGGAGTTGGTAACGGAGTTGATTCAAAATGATTTGAATGGTGAAAGACTAACAGAAGAATTACTGAGCATATTGAACGATTCAAATAAAAAAGCAACAATAGCTGAGGGCTATAAGCGACTAAAACAAAAGCTGGGCGGTTGGGGAGCGAGTAAAAAAACAGCTGAATTGATTTTTAAATATTTAAGCAATTCATAAAAAAGAGCCGCCTCCACCCTACATAGAGACAGCTCACAATTAACACAGCTATAATGATACTCACGTTATAAATAGGTATATAAACCTATATAACTAAGATTATTCAACCACCAATTTCATTGTTGTCATTGCTCCATTTCTTATTACTTGAAGGAAATAAATACCAGAAGGTTGCTCACTCAAATCAACGGTTTCATTTGTGATATTTGTCTTTCTCCAAAGCAACTCTTCACCGACAGAATTATATACAATGAGCATTGTTTTTGATTGATTTTGTTCAATGTTTATATTGAATTTTCCCGTGGACGGATTGGGGCTTACTTTTACAGCTTTAGATAATAAATAATCCTGCAAGCCAGTGCATTCAGGCAAAACTTCAAAAGTTACAGTCAATGAGCTGGTATTTCCATTTCCATCATTAGCAGAATAGGTAACATCATAAATTCCTGGTTCCGTTTCATCAACTGTATTATTGTATTCTATGTAATTGCTTACTTCATCATTGTCAGAAATAAATGCATCGGAAATTGTGAACAGCTTTTCTAAATCATTGGGTCCAGTTTCAAACCCACCATCTACATTACAATTAATGGAAGTACCTGTAAAATAATCGTTTTGTACATAATCAAACGCTGGTGCTATTGTATCCACAATATTTATTGTAAAGGTGGCATTTCCTTCATTCCCAGATTCATCAATTATCGTAACAAAAATCTCATAAGAAGTTCCTGCATTGGCAAAATCAATATCCTCAATTATATCAAAACTCTCTATCGGACTATCATCAGTTGCAATTATATCAATTATGTCAGAGAGGATTAATCCTTCTCCACCCTCTACATCAAAAACAGCTCCATCCGAATATTCGACACCTTCATAAATCACAAAAATATCTGGTGCTTCTGTGTCTAAAACGTTTATGGTAATGATTATACTGGATTCATTTCCAGAAGCGTCAGTAGCAATGATAATTATATCATATGAACCCAATTCTAACAAGTCATAGACTCCAACATAAGTTACCTCTGGATCAGGATCAAAGTTATCTGTAACAATTACTTCTAATAAACTCTCTAAATCTTCAGTGGTTGGTTCAATATCAATTACACCATTTGGTGAAATTAAATCTCCTTCATAATATACTTGTATATCTGGTCCATTAAAATCTTCAACAGTTGAAACTACCTTATCCAAACAAACAAATCCATCTTTATTATCACCACATACTTTTACATTAAATATTCCTTCTGGAAACGTATGCCCTATAGGTGTATTTACATTTGCTGTCTGCGGGTCTGAACCATCTCCAAAATACCATGTAACTTCTTCGTTCCAAAGTAGGCTTGCATCAAAATCCACTAAATTTAAAACGAAATCAACGTCTGTCACATCAACACATTGAATTTCTCCCAGAACTGGCAAAATGCCACTATAGGCAACAGGACCTCCTGCTGGCACTGCTTGGTCATAAACAAAGTCAGATTCTTCAAATGTAGCTTCTTGGTAGTACCAAAATTCAACAGTGGCCAACTGATTGTTTGGATCAATAATATCTGTCAGTACTGTTGGGATAGAATATACATTGTTCGATTCAAATACTTTAGGAGCTGTTGAGAAAAAATATGCTTTGCCATACCAATCTTCATTGTCCACAGTAAAGTTTCTGACATCTGTCGTTTTACCAGTCTCTATATCATAAGCAAATCCAATCAAATCACGATGCGACTCATCACCTGCTCCCAAATTATCCCAATCATCTCCCCAAGTAAGAAAAATTTTCTCACCAGCAGCATCCTTGCTCAATTGAAATCTAACATCTGAAGCATGATTTCCATCGTGAATAATTGTATCTGCGTAATTCTCAATAATAGCCTGACCAGCAGTGCTTGGATTTGGATAAACCATACTCCAATCATTTGCTGTTTTATCATAAATCATGTCTACCACAAAATTTCCTCCTCCTCCCAAACTGTATGGAGTAAAATCACCAGCACTCCAAAAAACAGATTGTAACAAACCTGCTACGTGAAGGTTGCCCCTCTTGTCTACAATTATATCAGTATCTTCATAGCCCAAACTCAAAGGTCCAGAAAATTGATCTTCGGGTGCCAAACCTAAATTTCCATTGTGATAATAAGCGGCAGTATCTGCATATCCACCTAGTTTATCTAAATTCATTGAGTGTGGTCCTGTCCACAACTGCCCCCCATTTTCTGTCATCCAAAACAAAGGTGCAAAACCAATATTTTCCGCATCAACTCCCAATCCACCTGGAAGTAAAACATAGCCAGTCATTCCATCGTCACTAAATGCAACTACAGGCTTACCAATAAATGCATTCACAGATTGATCAAAAATATCATTTGGTGCTCTAAAACCAACGCCCCACTCGACATCGCTGCCTGTCCATTCACCTTTATAAACAACTAAGCCCCCTTGCTCATTTAGATCTGTCCATTCGAAATCTGCCATCCAAAACTCACCTGGAAGACCTTCTGTCAATGATCCCGGTATAACGCCTTGTGTAAATAAGTAATCTGTTTGTGTTGTTGTTGAAATATCAGTTAACTTCGAGCTTCCTGCTACAAACCCATCCCAAACTGTATTGTCTGTCGTTAGGTTATCGTGAGTAGCACCTGCATAAATCAATGTTGCATTTTCTGCCATTCCATCTGGTGCGTATAGTACTCCTTGCGGAAATCTGGCGTGTCCGTTTGGTACACTGGTATGTGAAGATCCTTCATTTAATGGTCCAATATCAATTGTAAAACTCTCCCCTCCGTCGAGAGAGTAATCGTATCTATACCACGATGATGTTCCATCGAGTTCATTGCTATTGTTTCTATGTGCAAATGAAACTGTGTTTAGCTCAGGAATTGCATCCATCACTCTTGATCTAACATTTAGTTGTGTATAAATATGTGGCGACTTGCCAATTTTTATCGCTCCAGCCGCTGTCACTTTATTACTTGTAATAATGTTTGTCTGTTGGTCTTGGGAAGATTTTTCTATCAATGCTTCATTCAATTGTTTTTCCAATTTATGTAAGTCATTATATTCAATTTTCTTTTGAAAGCTGATATTTGTCTGTTTGAGATTTTGAGCATTTACTCCAATTGAAATAAAAACGGATACTAATGCTAATTGTAAAATTTGCTTCATGTCTTAATACTTTAAAGTGAAATAATTTTCTTTCAATTTAAGCTCAATCAAATTTTACTTTGTAATAAAAATGTAAAATGCCCCTCTTCGCCTGTTGGCGAAGAGGGGCATTTATGCATTATGACTTTTCAGTGTTTCTTCTGTGACAAACAAAATTATTTTA
>JAHDGP010000450.1 GCA_020627525.1 Bacteroidota bacterium | reverse complement strand
AGAAGCAGGGTGTGAAGCAATCGTTCTTGTATCTCCCAGATTGGCTGTAAGAGACAATAGTTCCAAAGCATCCAAAAACTGTTTTCCATTTATTAACCCTCCTTTTAGCTCAAAAGTAACAATTCCGCCACCTAATTTCATTTGTTTCTTAGCAAGATTATATTGCGGATGCGATTTCAGAAAAGGATAATTGACCTTTAGCACTTCTTTTTTGGTTTGTAACCATTCTGCCAAGATCATAGCATTATTACAATGTTTATCCATACGAACAGCCAAAGTTTCCAAGCTTTTAGAAAGGACCCAAGCATTAAAAGGAGAAAGGGTCCCCCCTGTTCTTCTAATAAATTTAAAAATGGGCTCAATCATTTTATTATTTCCAGCGACCACCCCACCTAATACTCTTCCCTGTCCATCAATAAATTTAGTAGCAGAATGAATAATAAGATCGGCGCCAAAATCAGCAGGTTGTTGAAGATAGGGCGTAGCAAAACAATTATCCACAGCAAAAATCAAATGATGGTCCTGACACAGTTTAGCGGCAAATGCTAAATCAATAATGGTTAAACCAGGATTAGAAGGTGTTTCAATGAAAAACATCTTTGTATTTGTCAAGATATGCTTTTTCCAAGTTTCAGGTTTCAAAGAATCAATAAAAGTACATTCTATGCCATATTCTGGTAATAATTCATTTAAAACTTGAAAGGTAGAGCCAAAAAGAGCTTGAGAAGCAATTAGGTGATCTCCTTGTTTAAGATGAGCCATCAAAGACGCAAAAACAGCAGCCATTCCTGTTGCCATAGCCACGGCATTGTCAACCTTTTCGAGAGCAGCTATTTTTTCTTCAAACTCTCGAACAGTTGGATTGGTAAATCTACTATAAATATTCCCTTTTGTCTCTCCTGCAAATAGAGATTGCATTTGGGCAACATCGTCATATACAAAAGAAGAGGTTGGATAAATAGGCGTACTGTGTTCTCGATGCTGGCTTCGCTGAGTTTGAATTCTTATTGCCTTGGTTTCAAATTTCACAAGTGTGTATTTAAAGGTGTACAACGTAACAAAAAAACGAATTGTGAGTGTTTGAGTTGTGGGCTTTTTTTAAAATCTACTTTACATCTATGATTTCGAAACTACTATCAATGGTAGCTGCTTTTTCTAACATTAAAGAAACAGAACAATACTTTTCTAAAGACATCTTTATGGCTCTTTCTGCTTTAGCCGTATCTAAATTTTCACCATATAACTTATAATGAAGATGAATACTGGTATATACTCTAGGGATTTCCTCTCTTCTTTCGCCCTTAACTTCTACCTCTACATTATGAAGTTGTTCCCTCATTTTTTCGAGAATCATAACAATATCAATAGTACTACATCCTGCAGCAGCCATTAAAACAGCTTCCATAGGACCAGGAGCTGTTCCATCGTTACTTAATTGAATGGTATTTCCACTACTATTGGTCGCAGTGAATTGTTTTAAGGAATTGCCACTTTTTAAGTTGACAGTAATTGGGTGACTCATCATTTGTTTTTTTGACCGCCTTTACTGAAATGATCGTTTGCTTATTGTATAATTGAAGCCATTGATCTGTTAAGTATAAATGGTTCTTTGAGCATTTTAGCAAAAATCATCAAAGAGCCTTAAATGTAGGAAGTCTATGTATATAAATTATCATACAAAGCTACGTGAAAATAAAAATAAGGAATACGAATGCTTAGGTTTTATTACAGAAATGTCAAATTCCAAAACAAAGTAAGTCAAAAAAACACAATCCATCCCATAGTACCAAGACTAGTTTTGCCTAAGTTCAAAGAGTGAAATTTCGGGGAACATCCCAACTCTTCCAGGAAAGGCAAGACAGCCAAATCCTCGGTTGACATATAAATAACGCCCAGCCTCATTATAAAGTCCCATCCAGTGTTTATATCTAAGTGAAACTGGACTCCATTTTATTTTACCCCAATTGATTCCAAACTGCATGGCATGGGTGTGTCCACTAAGTGTTAACTGCATTTTTTGAGGAAAAGACAATACTTTTCTAGACCAATGTGTAGGGTCATGAGACAATAAAATATTAAATGCTTTTTCAGGAATACCAGAGGTAGCCTTAGCCAAATCGCCAATTTGAGGAAATGGTGGATCGCCCCAATTTTGTACACCAACTACATAAATCGATTCGCCCTCTTTGGTTATTTGTCGATGTTCGTCTAGCAATAATTCAAAACCTGTTTGACGGTGTTGTTCCTTGAAAAATTCATAAATATTATTATTTTCTCTATCGGCAAAATTAGATTGATAATAGTCATGATTCCCCAATACCGAAAGCACACCGTCTGGAGCTTTTAATTTGTTAAAAACTTCGTAATATGGCTCAATTTCATTGGGATGGTAATTGACCAAATCTCATGTAAAAACAATCAAATCAGGATTTAAATCATTTATTTTAGCAATGCCCTTGGCTACTTTTTCTTGGCTATCAAACGTACCTGCATGAATGTCTGAAATTTGAACGAATCGATATCCATCAAATGCTTTAGGCAAATCATCAAAATGAAGAGTTGTTTCGGTAACCTGATATAAATATTGACCTCTAGTTAATCCATGTACAAAGGCAAAACTCAATATAATTGCTAGTAAGGCCGCAATAGTATAAAAAATAACAGA
>JAHDGP010000046.1 GCA_020627525.1 Bacteroidota bacterium | reverse complement strand
ATCGGAACAGGGTCTACGACAGAATAACTTCCACAAGGACCAATTTTTAATGATCCATAATATATTAAACGAATTGGTCCGTACAATACATTAAAAGCGGTTGTCCATCCTGTTTTTGAATCACCCATTACCATACTTGGTCTATAAATGCAAATTGGCAATTCAGACTTGGCTTTTTCAACTAATAACTCTGCTTCAAACTTTGCTCGTTCATAGTTGTTCGAAAAACCTCGTTTACTTCCTAGTTCAGTCTCATAGATAGTACCTGTTCTTTTTCCAGACACATAGGCTGTACTTATAAAATTAAGCCGCTCAAAGCCAGACCTCATCGCTTCTTTCGCTAGTTTAATTATGGTTTTTGTTCCAAATACATTGGTTCGTCTTAAGCTTTCAATTGGAGCAGTTAAATCAACACTTGCTGCAGCATGGTAGATTCTGTTGATTTTATTCGCCAAGCCCACAAATGCACTGTCACTTAAACCAAATTGCTTTTGCTCTATATCACCAACAATCAATTTCACTTTTTCATATTCTCCAATTGATAATTCTTCTGACAATTCAGCAAACCGCTCTTCGGCTATCCGATTCTTAGGTCTTACAAGAACATAAATGCAATATTTTTTATTGAGCAGTCTCTTAATTAATTCTTTGCCAATAAATCCAGTACCTCCTGTAATGAGTATATTTTTTTCTTTCATAATTCTTTAATTTTTATACACAAATTTCCTGAATGCCATTCAATTTTGAGATGACAGCATGATAAAAATCAAGTTAAATTGTAAATGTATCTGTTTGTGAAAAGAACCTCCCTCTGTCTATTTAAAGAAACAAAAGCATTAGATGTGTAAGCATAAACCTTCCATTACTGACAGAGGGAGGATTTTTCTTTTAGTTTATGCCTTAATTACTGGAAGAATGTATTTTTTATTCAATTAATAATTTTCCTTGTTTTAGTAGCTCTCCATTCTCATCTATTATTCTATACAAATAGACTCCCAACGGTAAATTATTATTCTCCTGAATGCTTAACATAGAATTGTATTCTTTATAATCCAATTGCCTACCATTTAAATCAAAAATTGCAATAGACAATTTTTCATCATAGTATTCATTAAACTCAAAAATTGCCGCTATTTCCTTTTTACCAATAAATGGATCTAATGCAACTATATCTAAAAGGGATATCGGAGGTGCTATGCCATCAGAACCCGTTTTTATAATATAGAGATCATCATGAGGCGTATAACCATTTGCTCGTCCACTGACAACATAACCGCCATCATTGGTTAAGTTTACATCATATGCTTCATCTTGATTGTTAGGTGGTCCACCATAACAATGTTCCCATTCCAAACCGACTTTAGCATCAAATTTTAATAAATACATATCTCCCCAATTGTCGCAAAGCCCCGTACGCCCTGCTACAACAAAACCACCGTCTGTCGATTGCACAATTGAATTTCCATGCTCTGGTTTATTGGCCAGTCCGTGGGTTTGAACTGATAAAAAATTACCATTGATATCCATAACTAAAACATATAGATCCTTTAAATAATCAGCTGGTCCTGTTTCTGTATATCCAGTTACTGCAAAATTGCCATTTGTCAATGTAACTATATCATTAGACACATCATTATATGCTCCACCTACTTCTTTCTCCCAAACAAGATTACCACTTGCATCTAATCTCACCATTAGTGCATTTTCATCTCCAGCTGTACTTATTACTTTTCCCACCATCAATATATCACCATTTGGTGCTTCAGCTATACCCCTTGCTTCGCCAAGATGCAAACTTGACCAAATCGTATTTCCAAATGAATCAGTTCTTAAAATAAATGCATATTCGATTCCACTTAATGTAGCTGAACCAGAAATAATAATATCCCCATTTGAAAGTTCAAGAAGCTTATGCCCCCTTTGGTTCTCAGGGATATTGTAAACATATTCCCACAATAAATTGCCATCGCTGTCAGTCTTGATTAAATAAATGTCTTCATTAAAATTTCCACTATGGCTGTATCCAGTTATTAAAAAAGAACCATCCGCAGATTGTTTCAAATCGAAGCCTTCCTGTTTAGTGCTGGTATGACCAAATACTTCATACCACTCTTTAACTCCAAAGGCATCTAGTTTTAACAACAATACATCACCATTTCCAGTTACTCCGGAAGTATATCCTATAGTTGCATAACCGCCGTCATTGGTTTGAACAACAGCATTTCCGTAATCTCTACTTGCTGTTGTGTAATAAATTTTGCTAAAATTTTGACCTACGAGTACATTACTAAACAAACTTACTAGAATAAGTGTACACGTATACAAAATACTTTTGCTTGGGCTTTTCATAATCATATTTTTAGGTTTATTAATTGCTTACGGTTCAAATATCAAACACAATCCAAAAAAACCAAAACACAAAAATTGCAACAAATAAAAATTTTTACGACAAAAAAAGTTCTAAAACGTAGATATACTTAGCTATTCGAAACAAATTAGTACTAAAATTGAGCCCTAATTTTACAATATTTTCATAAATTTAACCTGTGTAAGTAAGCCTATTTTATTGAAAAACAACAAAAGCAATGGAAAAAACCAAACTATTTGCTCAATTTAAAAGCCTGAACTCTTCTGAAGTAACTGCTTTGGGAAAGTTTTTGATTTCACCTATCTATAATAAGGATACTGATGTAAATGCCTTATTTAATTTTTTAAAGTCAAACAAGAAAAAGAAAAAACCTAACTATAATCGTCATTTTTTTGAAAAACAGTATAAAACAAAAAAAAAATTCAATAAAATTGCAAGTGATTTAAGTATTTTAATTGAACATTTCTGGGTTACCAACTCTATCCTTGATGATGAATTTTCAAAAAGACTTTCCATTCTTAAGCAATACAGGAAACGAAATTTGGAAGAATGTTTCATTCGTTCTTTCAATGAGTTTATCAAGTTTTTAAATAATCAAAGCCTGCGAAATGATAGTTACTGGAACACTTTGTATTTAGTGTTATTAGAGCATTTAGAATACATTACTTCACTAAAAAGCAGGGGAAATGCAGAAAGTTGGAAAAAAGTCTTAGAATCCTTTGAAATATCCTACTTGTCTGGTGTTATAAAAATGCTCTGTGTTTCTCTTACACAAGAATCTGTTTCTAAAGAAAAGTTTGAAACAGATATTTATAAATTTTTACTAGAGTACATTGGTAAAAAGCCTGCGTTGCTAGAAAATCCTGCTATAGCTGTTTATTATTACTTTTATAAAGCTGAGCAAGAACCTGGCATTGGTTTTTTTAATGAAATGGTAAATTGCATTCATTCCTTCGATGATCAATTTGCATTTGAAGAAAAAAGAGACATTTATATGCTTGCTATCAGTCATTGCATTAAAAGATATAATAAGGGAGAAAATCAGTTTCTCGAAAAATATGTAGAGCTAAATTTGAAAGGCTTAGATCGTGGTTACTTGTTAAAAAGTGGTCAAATAAGCCAGTTTTTATATACAAATACAATAAGATGCTTTTGCTTATTAAACAGATTTAAAATTGCAGAATCTTTTGCCAATAAATACAAAGAATTGTTAGATCCAAAGATCAGAGAAGATGTATATGTTTTTTGTATTGGTAAAATATTATTCTACAAAGGTGATTATACAAATGCAGCAATTACACTTTCAAAGTTCAAATCTAATGATGTGTTAAATGATCTGGATGTTAGGAATATGCTGCTTAAAATTGCCATTAATGATGATCCTTTTGCTGAAACTACCGAATCATTGCTTCGAAATGCCAACACACAACTTACTAGAAAAAAAGACCAAATACCACCAAATTGGTTAAATCATTATGACAGCATATTCAAAACAATGCATACCTTGTTAAGATACATAAAAGAACCAAATTCTAAGGAAAAAACGTTGATTGAAAAGAAATTACTTAAGGAAATTGAAAATATTAAATCAAAATTAGACCGAGAATGGTTCTTAAAACAGCTCAACAAACATAAAAAGGGTGACTAATTCTAAATTACCCCTCTAGCTTTTAGCTCTAAATATTTATTTATGGTGTCTATTGTCAAATTTTCAGGTTCTGTTAAAATAGATTGTATACCGTATTTCTTCATTTCCTTTACAATCATTTTTTTCTCGTAAATAAGTTTTTCAGCTATTACTTTGTCATAAACCTGATCAGTCGTTTTAGCCTTTGCTACACTGAATTTATCCAATTCTGTGTTTTTAAAAAATACCACAACAATTACATGGTGTCTTGCAATTCTTCTTAAATATGGTAATTGCCTCTTTAACCCTGAAATAGTTTCAAAATTTGTATACAATAAAATCAAAGAACGTTGACTTAATCTTGTTTTAAAAATGCTGTATAATTTCTGAAAATCTGTCTCTTTAAAATCTGTTTTTTGATTGTATAAGGCTTCTTGAATCCTTCTTAACTGCGAACCCGATTTTCCTGCCTTTAGTACATAATCTATTTTTTTAGAAAAAGTCAACAGCCCAACTTTGTCATCTTTCTTTAGTGCAATATTCGAAATTGCCAACGATGTATTTATAGCATAGTCTAATAAAGTCAATCCGTTAAACGGCATTTTCATTACCCTACCCTTGTCAATTACGCTGTATACATTTTGTGATTTTTCATCTTGAAATTGATTTACCATCAAGCTGTTTCTCCTGGCAGATGCTTTCCAGTTTACATTTCTGTAATCGTCTCCTGTAACATATTGTTTTATCTGTTCAAACTCTTTACTGTAACCTAAACGCCTCATTTTTTTTATCCCAAACTCGCTATTTTTATCATGAATCGCAATCAATTCATATTTCCGCATTTGTAAAAAAGATGGATAACAAGCCACAGCTTTTTCATTTTGAAAATAATAGCGTTTCGCAAAAAATCCTATTATACTGCTGGCATAAACATATATAAAACCAAATTTATATTCTCCCCGCTCCGTCGGACGCAAGGAGTATTCAATGTTCTTTTCTTCCTTCGATTTGAGTTGCTCGGAATAGGAAATATCCCGCACTTGAAATTGTATCGGTATTTCATCAATTACCTCAATTGAAACTGGAATAATGTAGTTGTTTTTAACCCAAATATTAATCGGATTATCATCTCCATTAGATAATTTTTCTGGAGCAACCCTTACAACTTTGATGCCCTGCTTATCTCTAAACAAAATTACAATATCAAAAATCAGTAAAAGCAAAAAGGCAAAAAACAATACTTTTGTCAACAGCAATAAAAAAGGTAAAAAGTGTGAAACCAAAAACAATAGGCACAATATGCCTAATGCTATATAAAATCTTCTTTTGGTGTAAATATTTTTCACTGGTTTTCCAATCTTTGGTAGCTCTGAAATCATTTACCTCGGAACCTCCACTTGAGTAATAATTCTGTCAATTACATTGTCAGGTGTAAACCCTTCCATTTCTCGTTCAGGGCTTAATATTATTCTATGACGCAAAACGGGCTTAGCAATAAATTGAATATCTTCTGGTGTTACAAAATCTCTGTTTTGCATTATTGCATAAGACTTCGAAGCTTCTAACAAAGCAATCGAGGCACGAGGCGAGGCCCCTAAATACAAGTCTTTATTTTTTCTTGTATTTGAAATAATACTTGCAATGTATTTTATCAATTTCTCCTCCACTTTTACAGATTTAATAACTGTTCTATACTTCTCCAATTCGGCAGGTGAGATAACTGCTTTTATCTCCGACAGTAGGTATTTATTTTTACCTTCGTGCATTTGTTGCAAAATCTCAACTTCTTGTTCTTCCGTAGGATATGATACATTTATTTTCATAAAAAAACGATCCAATTGTGCCTCTGGAAGACGATAAGTCCCTTCCTGTTCGATAGGATTTTGCGTTGCCAATACCATAAAGGGATAAGAAAATTGATACTTTTCTCCATCAAACGTAATTTGTTTCTCTTCCATTACTTCAAACAAAGCCGATTGGGTTTTGGCGGGTGCTCTGTTTATCTCGTCTATCAGAATAATATTTGAAAAAATGGGTCCCTTTTTAAAATTAAACTCCGAAGTCTTGAAATTAAAAACGGAGGTTCCTATAATATCTGATGGCATTAAATCTGGTGTAAACTGAATCCTTGAAAAGTCCGTATCAATCGTTTTCGAAATCAATTTAGCTGTCAATGTTTTGGCAACTCCTGGCACGCCTTCAATCAAAGCGTGTCCCTCTGATAGTAAACAAACCATTAATAAATCAATCATCTCATGTTGACCGACAATTATACGCTTAATCTCTGATCTTAATCTATTTATCGCTTCCGACAATGGGGCTATGTCTAATCTTGTTTCAAAAAGACCATTATTGCTAGTGCCGTTTTGAATAGAATCTTCATTTATATTTTGCTGGTCATTCATATTTCGTCAAAGTCTGAATTTAAATAATTATAGTCTTTTAGTAAAGTCTTTACAAATTGTTTAGGTGCCATAGTAGTAGAAACACCCAAAGTGGATTTTAATTTGTCCGCCAATTCAAATACAATATCAGGATTTTCCACTTTTTCCGATTGCACCAAGACATCTTTTATTAAATGTATGTCTTTATCTTGCAAATCTCTAACTTCTGGGTAAGTAACAGTGTATCCAGCTTCAAATTCTTCAAAAATTGTCTCTTTAAACTCTACAGGATTTTTAGTTGAAACGACCGTCGTTCCGGCTGCAATGTCACCAATTCTCTGTCCATTCTCTGTTGCGGCAATACATATTACTGCTCCTAAACCATTGGTTAAGCTGATGTCTACCATACGCATAACCCATCTAACCAGGTAATTCCCTATTGTTGGATGCTTGCCATCAACTCGCACTACTTTTATACTCATTACCTTTTTACCAATGCTTTGCCCATTCAAAAAGATTTCACATAATAAATCATAAAAGGTATAAATCGCCACAATCAATATAATTACAGCGACTCCCACTGTTTCTAGCAATGATTCGGCAATGTCTCCCATAAGGCTTGCCATAATCCCTATGATGATAAACAGACCAACAAATATTAGTGCATCTATAATATAGGCCAGTATTCTGTCTCCCAAGCCCGCTACTTTGTATTCAAGCTCTATATTTTGAGTTGTGCTGAGTTTTATTGTTTTCATATCCTATTAATAATCAAAAATGGGGTCACTTTAGTATAAAAATTTCCCAAAAATAATGAAACTTTAGATACACATAACCAATGATTTGCGTTTATTAACTATATTAACCATTTATTATGGGAAATCAACAGAAAAGTTTCAGCTTTATGCGTTTTTTACAAGTATTATTACTCGCCGCGGTCATAGGTGTTGCTGTTTCTAAATTTTATTTTGAAAAGAAAATCTTACCACATCATGATATAAGAGAAGAAGCAAGTATCATCACTGAGAAAATTGATGCTGTTAGTAAAATGGTTTTGGTAGAAGGAAGCTTCTCCGAAATATTTACATATAAAGATGACCTTAAAATGTTTTACGACTACTTTTCATTTGAGAAAAAAGCCATTCTTAAAGTCAATGCAAAAGCCGCTATCAGCATTGATCTCACAAAAATGAAATATTATTTGGATGAAGCAAATAAGCAGATCGTAATTGACTATATACCTGAACCTGAACTGATGCTTGAACCAGATATCCAGTACTATGATATTCAAGAGAGTTCTTTCAATGAATTTAGCACTGATGAATTTAATAAAATGAATAAAGATGCCCTGAAAGAAATTCGACACTTGGTTAAAAATAGCAACCTATACGATATGGCTAAGAGTAGAATGGTTGAAGTCTTTGAAGATTTACAGCTTTTCTCTGATTATATGAACTGGGAAATTGTTGATCGTTCCGGCTCCTCTGCACCCATAAAATTTGATGACATTAACATCATTATGGATTAAGTTGCTCACTTTCATACAATTACATACACAAAACAAATATTATCATTTATATTTATTTGTACACTAGCTGAAAAACAATTGTCTAATATTTTTTTTACAATTTTGACAAATTTAATCCGAACACTAGTAATATATTTTCGTAAACAAGAATAACCTAACTTTTTGCAATTTTAAGCTGTCGCAGTTTAATTTATTTTTTGCTAATATCTAATTAGAAATCATTTTCTTTTTCGAAATATTATACTAAATAAATAAATGCACGCATCCATAAAAATTGTATTACTCTCCTTACTAATTTTGTTTAATTTCAGTCAGCTTTCAGTTGTAGCGTGCTGCCTTGTAGAATCAGATGATTTCTCAAAAAGGATAGAAAAGAATGACTTTCTTGTTGAAGGACAAGTTATCGACCAATACGCTTATTGGAACAATGATCATAGTAAAATATATACAGCCAACACGATTCTCGTATACAAAACATTTAAAGGAGAACTATTTAGTGATGTAATTACTGTTCTAACAGATGGAGGTACCGTTGGTGAAAGCAGACAAGAGGTATTTCCCAGTCTTCAGTTAAAAACTGGTGATTTAGGCTTCTTCTTCTTGAATACTGCGACTGAACACAACAAAAACACCAGTATTGAAATGGAACAGTTTTTTGCTCCAGAAGCTTCGTTGGGTTTTATATCATACAACTTGATAACAAATGAGGCCTACGATCACAATAGGGTTTACAAAAATTTTACGAAAGAGTTTTACAAAGCCATTGAGGAACATACTGGCAGTCAATCAATTGAGTTTAATCAGTTAAAGGTTTCAGACAAGCCTGAATCTACCTATAATTCTACCGTTAACAAATCGACCACACCAGAGATTGATTGCTTCTATCCACAATATGTTAGTGCTGGAACAGGAACTATGGTCTCAATTAATGGAAGCGGTTTTGGAACAAACAGCGGATCAGCTTCTGTAAAAATGAAAAGTACGGAATCTGGAAGTATAAATCAGTTTATCAACATTTCCAACGAATTTATATCAACTTGGACAGATGAATTGATTCAATTAACTATCCCTCCAACCTTTGGGACAGGAATAATCATTGTCACAACATCTGATAACGGGTACACTGAAAGTTCCGAAAAATTAAACATAAACTTTTCAAGAGCTTTAACAGAAACATCGGTTCCAGGCAAAACTTATTTAGCTGGTACCAATAATCAAAATGGCTATTCACTCAAACTATCAAGCAATACAGCAAATGGTGGGAAAGACTTATACAATTCTTCAGCAAATGCAGCTTTTCAAAGAGCAGTTGCCACCTTAAATAAAATTGGTGTAAATTACATTGTGGAAGGCAATACTAATATTAACACCGTTGCCGATGATGGAATAAATGCTGTTATGTTTGACAACGATCTTGCGCCATTGACATCGGCACTTGGTAAGTTGTATGGTCATTATAAAAAATGCGATAACAATTGGGAAATGACAGGTTTAGATGTTGTTTTCAGAAGAGATACAGGAAGTTCAAATTTTGTTAAATGGAATTATGGTCAGAATGCTCCAAGCCTTGATGAACTAGATTTCGAATCTGTGGCATTGCACGAACTTATGCATGGGGTGCAATTGAAACACGTACTCAACAACACAGATGTTATGTTTTATGCCTATACTTATGGTGTAATGAGAAGAGAGCCACAATTATGTTCAGATGTTTTGGGCATAAAAAATGTGATTGATGAGAGTCAGAATATTACACCAACTTGTAATAATACTAGTACTTATCAATTGCATAGCTCCTTTTCAAACTTTTCTCAACTCAGCTCTCAAAACTGTCCACAATCTGTAAAATGTTCGACCCAAATTGTTGATGTGCCAACAGATGAACCTGATGTTCCTCAACAAAACAGGATTAAAATAAAGGTTTTGATGGAAGGTTTTTTGCAGTTAAACAACCTTCATCGTGCAGACCTTAACAGCTTAGGACTTATTCCAAATGCGCAACCTTATTCAGGTGAACCGTGGTTCTATTCAGGTCAAGAAGCGCTATCTGCATTTCCACCTAATATTGTTGATTGGGCATTACTCGAATTGAGGGACAAAAATGATCCGAATTTGGTTATTTTTCAAAAAGCTGTCCTTATAAACAAACAAGGACGTGTATTGGAACTCGATGGAACAGATGGAGCACTTTTTGATCCAAGTTTTAATGATCAATACCATATAGCTATTCATCATCGAACGCATCTAAGTATCCTTTCTAAATTGACAAAATTAGTCAACAACACTGATTTGGATTTCACCTCCACTGCAAATCTCGCTATGGGCAACAAACAGTTGAAAAATGTAAATGGCGTTTTTGCCATGTTCGCTGGCGATTTCGACTGCAATGGTGTCATTAATGTAAACGATTATAACAAATGGAAGTCTTCTTCTGCTCAGACAAATGCCTATTTGTCCTGGGATGCTGATGGCAACGGCTTGATCAATGTTGATGATTACAATCTTTGGAAAAAAAATGTCAGCAAGGTTGGCAGCTCATTTATTCAAGAATAACATAAACTTTATTAAAAATGTGGTAAACTCCTTTTTTGTTCTCTAGAACTTAAGAATGGCTCCAATTGGAGCCTACAAAACAGCTCTCTTTTGCTTGTTTACATATTTTGGGCTACTGATAACTGAATTATCGGTATTTCTATTGGATTCCTATAAAAAGTCCTTCAAATTATCATTTGATTTTCAATCATATATATAATTTTTGTAATATTTTGTTTAATATTCTATAACTCTTCTATAGGTATACCGTAAAATACATTACAATTTATAATCATACCTCCTGTCTTAAAAACCTCCTAATTTAAGACTTAGACTAAAGTGAAAAATATGTACCCATCAAAGCTCATTTTTATGTTCCTGTCCATTCTATGCATAACCGGCAATGTCTATGGAAACTGTCTTTTGATCAATCAGACTCTTGATCAAAGAGTCAACAACAATTCTCACATTATAGAAGGACAAATTATTGATCAAATTTCTTTTTGGTCAAATGATAATTCAAACATTTTAACAGCCAACAGAATTTTCGTTTATAAATCATTCAAAGGAAATGTTTCACAAGACGAAATTGTTTTAATAACAGAAGGGGGCACAATTGGTGATAAAATGCAACTTGTTCAACCTACATTAAACTCTAATATTGGTGAAGTTGGGTTGTTTTTTCTAAAAAAAGCAAATAACAGATTTGTTTATAGTGAATCTGATATAGATTCAGCCAATCAGTTTGTTTCTGCCGAAGAATCATTGGGCTTTATTAAATACAACTTAAGAGAAAATACTGCATTTGATTCTCATAATATGTATGAAAAAATAAATGAGAACTTCTACGATAAGATAACCAGCATTTCAAACAACTCCTATACCGAATTGAATACTTTTGAATTTGTAAACAACAAAGAAACAGACCAAATAAACTACAAAGGCACAACATCCAATCCAGAAGTTTATTGCTTTTTTCCACAGTATGCCAGTTCTGGCTCTGAAACAATGATTTCCTTAGATGGAACTGACCTTGGAACATTTGTTGGAAATGCTAGTATTTCGTTGAAAAGCGCAAGCAGCAATGTTGGTCAGTATTTTATGATTCCTGCTGAAAACATTGTCTCTTGGACAAATGAAAATATACAGTTTATAATTCCAGAAAAAGTAGGAACTTGTAAAATTAGAATAACAACTTCGGATAACAATACCATTGATACAGACGAGGACTTGTTTATTACATTTGCGAGATCAAAAACGCAAGGCATCCTTACTTATTTAGTAGATTGTAATGATCAAGGAGGATATACATTCAAAGCATCAACAAGTATTGCAAACGGTGGTGTAAATTTTTCTACATCAGATGCCTTTGATGCTTTTGAAAGAGCGATTTCAGTTGTTAGAGAAAATGGATTGAATTTTAATATTGGTGGAACTACGCCAATTAATATTAATGAGGATGATGATGTAAATGTTGTTATGTTCGACAATGATGCTAATCCGCTTTCATCGGCATTGGGTAAAATGTACAGACAATTTTCAAATTGCGGTGGTGAATGGGAAATGGTAGGTGTAGATGTACGCTTCAAAAGAGCTAGTTCAGGACCAGATGTTATTAACTGGAATTATACTGAATCAAATCCTCAAAATGGTCAACTTGACTTTCAATCTATTGCTACACATGAATTATTACACGGCGCTCAATTAAAGCATAGTTTAAATCCTGATGATGTTTTGTATTACGTTTTTTCAACAGGTGAGCAAAGACGAAACCCCATTGCTTGTACAGATGTCAGTGGTTTGAAATATGTGATTGAACAAAGTCAAGCAATAACGCCAATGTGTGGTTTGCAACAGAGATACGAATATCCACCTGAATTTATTGGATACAATAATTTAGGAATGAACGCTTGTGCCCATTCAGAAGAATGTGACCCTTCTACTTATGATGTTGGTAATGATTCAATAACGATTAACGTTGTTATTCTTTTTGAAGGATTGCTCAACGATGATGGAAAAATGAATAACGGTTTAGCAGAAAATGAATTGGTACCAGATGAACAGCCTTTTTTCACAGCTCCTTTTTACTTCAATAGCCAAAGTCGTATGAATGAATATCCATCTGGGCTTATCGACTGGGTTTTGATCGAATTAAGAGACCGTTTTGATCCAACAAATATCATAACACAAAAGGCTGTGTTGGTGAATGAAGATGGTCAGCTAATGGATGTTGATGGAACAATCGGTGTAAAATTTCATCCTAGTTATGAAGGGGATTATTTCATTGCTGTGCGACATAAAACACATTTAGATATTCTGTCAGCTGATTATATTACATTGACCAATGGTACGTCTTACGATTTTACTGATTCAATGGACAAAGCTATGGGAAATCAACAATTACAAGAAAAATATGGAAAGTATACAATGTTTACAGGAGACTTCGATTGTAATGGAATAATTAATGTAAATGATTACAACAAATGGAGGGTAAATAGTGCTTTGATCAACCAATATGTAGGTTGGGATGCCGATGGAAATGGTGTGATAAATGTTGTGGATTACAATTTATGGAAAAAGAATTCCAGTAAAATTGGAAACTCATTTATAGTCAACTAAGGGACAGCTTCAAAAGGTTGATAAAAATCAATGAAATTCTAAGTTTACACAAGCATTGAAAAAGAAAGTTTATAAAATAATTAGTTTTTAGTTTTTAGTTAAATAATATGTTGTATTTTCAAACACCAGGGCTTTATAGTCTTGGTGTTTTTTATGATATTTTTCAAAAAATTGATCACCTCCAATATGTCGATTGAAAAAAAATATTTATTGGTTATTCTCGGTCCAACTGCTGTTGGAAAAACAAATTTAACCCTTCAATTGGCGCAGGAACTTAAAGCGGAAATCATTTCTTGTGATTCTAGACAAATGTATCAAAAAATGAATATAGGTACAGCTAAACCGTCTGAAGAAGAACTCCAATTGGTACGCCATCATTTTATTGACAATCTTACTGTGACAGATGAATACAATGCAGGTAAATTTGAAAAGGATGCATTGTTAAAAATTGAATCATTGCACAAAAAAAATAATATAGTCTTAATGGCTGGAGGTTCTGGCTTATATATAAATGCAGTTTGTTATGGATTTGATGATTTACCTAAAGTCGATGCCTCTCTAAAGCATGAATGGATTCAGAATTTTGAAGAAAAGGGTCTTGAATTTCTTCAAGCAAAAGTAATAGAATTAGACAAAAACTATTTCGAAAACTTATCTAATGATGAACAAAAAAACCCTCAAAGATTGATTCGAATGATAGGCTTAATGTTGACATCTGGCAAGAAAATGTCTGATTTAAAAAAAATATCCTCCAAAAATAAAAGACCTTTTGAATGCATTATGATTGGTCTTAATATTGACAGAACCTTATTGTACAATCGTATAAATCAAAGAGTTGATGAAATGATAGAGAATGGTTTAGAAAATGAAGTTAAAAAACTATTGCCTTTTTCTAAACATAATTCCATGAAAACTGTTGGATACCAGGAAGTTGCTTCTTACTTAAATAATGAATATGATTTAGAAGAGGCAATCAGGTTGATTAAAAGGAACTCTCGAAGATATGCTAAGCGGCAAATGACTTGGTTTAGAAAAGACAAAAATGTTAAGTGGTTTCACCCCAAAGAATATGAAAACATATTAAATTTTATAAAGAAAAAAATGAGTTTAAAACAGGGCTTGGTTTGATTATTATTGTAAAAGTTTTCATTAAATGGGTATCTTTTTGACAATTTATCAATCAAAAGAATGCTTAGAACTAAACAAAACAACTTCAAAATAAGAATCCCTATTTTATCAATACAAATATACTTCTTCCACATATTTGATATTGAATTACATTTATCTTAGCATTACAAAGCAAGTTTAGACGAAAAATTTTGTCGTGAATTAGAAATTGTGAGTTCGTGAAATTTTTAGAATCATACAATAAATTAGATACCAATATCCGCCTCCTCCTTTTTGCTATTTTGAATATGGCAATAATGGATGGTGGTGTATTTCTTATATTGAATATCTTCTTAAGCAAAATAGGATTTTCAGATCCTGAGATTGCTTCCTTTGTTTCTATTCAATACTTGATGAGTTTATTGATTGGAATACCGTTGGGCATGTTTATCCAAACAAGGAGGTTGCGTCCCCTATATTTTGTTATCAGTATAACTTATCCGCTTTCAATCTTGCTATTGCTGTATTCGATTAATGTTGGTCATAGCTATTTAATTTATTTTTGTTTTGCTTTATTGGGCTTGTCGCTGTCAACAAGATATGTTATTACAATTCCTTATATTTTAAGAAATGTAAACAAAGAACAACATACAGAAGCAATATCTGTAAACTTTGCAACCTGGAGCGCAGGTATTGTATTTAGTGGCTTACTGATAAATATTTTGACAAAAATAAATTCCTCGTTTTTTACCGATCAAGTATTGTTGATGGTCTTTTGTTTTTTTGGATTAATTTCTGTTTGTTCTTTATTGAAAATGAGTGGTAAAGAAATCATCCCAACTCTGAAAGAAAACAAAAGTAAATTAGCTGATTACGATTGGGCTATAATTTTCAAAGCAGCCAGTCCCATATTGATAATTGCCATCGGTGCCGGCTTGACCATTCCATTTATCAACCTTTTTTTCTATAACTCATTTGGTCTGGAAGCTGATCAGTTTGCTATTTTGGGCGTCGTTACTTCATTGCTGATAGCCTGTGGTACTTTGTTGATCCCTAAAATCAAAAAGAGATGGGGTTATAAATCTGTAACTGTTACCCAGAGTTTATCAATAGTTGCACTGACCGTTATGGCATCTGCCGATTTCATCAATCATTTACAAATTGGATTGTACATTGCAATTATTGCATTTATTTTACGACAACCCCTAATGAATTTAGCCAATCCAATGACCTCCGAAATGACAATGTATTACGTAGGAACAAAAAATCAAGAAATAATGAGTGCTATCTCCTCCTCCATCTGGGCAGGAAGTTGGTTTTTCAGTTCCCTTATATTCAGACATATGAGACAATTAGATATCAGCTACGGTTCAATATTTCTTATTACCTCCACAATGTACATCGTTGGCGTATTCCTCTACCATCTGTTAATAAAAGATTATTACTACAAAGTCAACGCACAAAAAACCGTAAACTAATTGTAAGTACTCAAGACAATAGTAATCAAATTGTAAATATGCTCTTAACCTAAAGTGGTTAATCATTTGCCTTTGTGCCTATGTGGTTTTAAATCTTATGTGGTTAAGTATCTGCCTAATGTGGTTTATAAATCACAAAATCCCAACACAAAATTTCATCCTCAAAATTTTCCTAACAGATTCATTTACCTGCTCTGCATAATTTGGGTCCTTCACCATTTCATTCAAAATATTGTTAATCACATTTTGCTCATTTTTAGGCATCAGCAAAAGGTCGCAGCCAGCCTTAGAAGCCATTAAAGGAGCATTATCATAAATCGTTACTGCCTTCATTATATTTAGTGCATCTGTAATCACCAGCCCTTTAAAATTCATTTCTTCCTTTAAAAGTTCTGTAACAATTTTTCTAGAAAGCGTGGCAGGTTTTCCACCAGTATTGTAATTAGAATTATTTTTTACAACGATATGTGCCACCATAACCGTCAAAACACCATTGTCTATGATTGGACGGTAATTATCCAGCTCCAACATCTCCCCATCAATATAAACCGACTGAGCGTGCGTGTCACCTTTTACTAAACCGTGCCCAGGAAAATGTTTGGCTGTAGCAATAATTCCGCTCGCTTGAGATGCTTGAATAAATGCATCACACAACTCGATTGCTTTAACTGGATCATTTCCATAACTCCTTTTCTTTATCGCAGCATTACTGTCGCTAATATCTAGCACGGGAGCATAGTTGTGATGCACACCAACATACTTCAATTCATCATTAATGATATTCACAACAGAATCACTTTGATGAATGTCTTTAATATCATTTGTCTGTCCCATTTTAGGAGAACCAATCAGCCTTCCGTTGAGCAAACTCGGTTCAGCATCCATACTAAAAAGCAAAGGTATCGAATTGGCTTCACTGGCTAACTTATTGAATTTAGCAACACGGTTTTTGTGTGTATCCCTGCCACCTTTCATCAAAATAACGCCGCCAGTCATTTTGTTTCGAATCAGACGTTCAACGGTATGGTCTGGCTTACCATTTTCACCAGCAGAAGTAATGATCATTTGCGCTACCCGATCTTTTTCATTCATATTTTCGAAAACCGAGTCAACCAAATAAGTTAAGTATTCATTATCCTCATAAAAATCGTCCAAAGAAAACTCATAAGATTGCGCATTTATTATCAAATTAAAAAATAAGAAAAATGCAAAACAAGAAAATATTTTAGAAGTTGTATTCATTATTTTAATTAGTTGTTTTATAGATTTGTTTAGAATTCTCAACTCTAAGGGATGTAGCATAAATAAGTGTCCGATTTTGAGCAAAAAGATTTTTTAAAAT
>JAHDGP010000045.1 GCA_020627525.1 Bacteroidota bacterium | reverse complement strand
CACCAGCACAAGCAGTTGTTGGAATATCGTATAAACTGGTTAACTCAGGACAAGCAAAACAATTTTCTGTGTATTCCCCTAAGTTTAAACTGCAATTCGGATCAGTTGAATCTAATATTTTTATATTAATGCTGGTACCAGACGCAAAAGGTCCAAAAGTATAAGTTCCTCCAGCGGCGGTTACGTTTTGTACTGTACCATTTGACAATTCTATATCAAAATTTACTGAATTCCCCATATTATTTACCTGTACATCAATTGTAAAATTCCCATTTGCATCACAGGCAGAAGTTGTAACAGTTACATCTGGAGGAGTACAATTACCGATGCAATTTACAACCGATGAAACGGTTACATCACAATCAGCATTTCCATTAGAAATTACAAAATCTGTCGTAACACCATTGTCTCCAGGTGAAAATGTAGTATTGCCAGAAATAGCATAACCTGGACAGGGAGGATATGAAATAGCGATACTACAATTGGGATCATTGACATTTGTGGTATTGTCAATAACCACCAAATTACCATCTATTTCGGGGTAAACATCAACATCTACCTGAACATTGTTTGCTACTATTGTCCCATCATTTGTACAAACAATCGTTACAAAATATGATTCCGTAACAGTATTACAGGTTGTGTTTGTTACTGAAACCATTGGGCTGGCAGCATTTGCATTGGAAGCATCTATTCCATTTCCCGACCATTGGTAGGTTACATTTGGCGCACCCAAAGGATCAAGAATAGCATCCAATGTAAAGGAACCACCTGAACAAATTTCTGTTTCAGAAGCCTGGGCAGAAATAAAATCTGGGCAACCACCAAATACACAAACTTCAACTGGATCACCACAAACGACACCGCCTAAAGCTTGAGCTTCAAGGCAGATTTCACTTGAAGGAGCAATGGTATATGAAAAACTACCTGCACCTGCATCTGCTATCACAATCTGCCACATTCCATTTGGATCAACATTTAATTGTAACAGGCTCAGTGGTACGGGTGATAAACTATTTATCAAATCAATATCAAATGTCAACGGACCCTGTGTTACCCCATCAGGTTGAACAACTGAAAGGCTTACATTTCCCGAACCTGAAAGATTGATACCCAATTCACCACTGTAAACAGCTCCTTGAATATAACAAATATCTGCTATAGTAAAATTTATAGATTGAGAACCACCAGATGGCACATTACCACTTAGGGAAACACCTAATGACGAAAATGGAATGCATTGTTGGGGAATGGTAGTTCCTGCTGGAATACAAGGACTGAACTCTTGACAACCAAGATTATTACAGTCGGGTGTAAAGGTAAAATCCCCTACTTGTCCACTAGACCATTGAATAATATTAGGAGAAACCACTGAAGATGTTGATGAAATTGCTATTCCTGTCGGATCATCGCATGCGATACTGACAGATCCAGGATTTCCATTTACATAACCATCCACACATTGTGCTGAAATATTTGAACCAAAAAAAATAGTGCAAACAAAGCAACACACGGAAAAAAGGTACTTTTTCATAGAGAGCTGATTTAGTTAAATTTTGTTTAATTATTCGATAAATATAAGAAATCAAAATAACTTTTTTCAAATATTAACTACTTATTCATGTACTGCGAACACCTGTAGTTCGGTACAAACTTTATGGCTTTCCTTAATCAACCTTAAATTGATTAAACGATGATGGAACTTTCTAAAATTGAATTTGACCTGTCCAATTTCAAAATATTTTTTTTCTAATATGAATTTGAATATATAATGTCGTATAAAACAGGTAAATTTAACTGTAAACTCAATATCCTGAAATGTTTATGTTAACGATTGACAGTTAAATTAAAGGGTGAGTTTTGCCTAGCCTAGCAAAAAAGACTCGCTCCGACGTTCGGTTCAGAACTGTCGAATATTTTTGTTTAACTACTTATTAATAAAATATACATCTTTTTTTATGTTATTCTTATAGCAAACAAAGGAAATTTGTAACTTTACGCAGTAATTATAGAGAACTAGGAAAACAACTTATCGGAAATGCAAAACGTGAAAAAATTTACAACTTTCATCGTAATCCTTCTATTTACTGCTAATGTATTTAGTCAGGATGAAAATATTGAACTATCATTAGATTCTGGAACTATAGAAAATCAATTTGACTATGTCATTGAAAAATCTAATAAATACCAAGATTATAAAGTAATTAAAAAAACTTGGTTGTATACACTCAAATCAAACGTTTCAGATTCTCTTAAACAAGTACATAATAAACTGACTATTACTGAACAGACTGTTAATAAACAGAACGATCAAATTGCTAGTTTGAACTCAGGGCTTAAAGAGATTAATAACAACTTAAAAGCTGTTGAGGAAGAAAAAAACAGTATTGATTTCTTTGGTAATAAAATTGACAAGCCGACTTACAAAGGCATTATGTGGTCAATAATTGGAGGACTTCTTGCTTGCCTGTTGTTTTTTATATTTAAATTTTTTAGAAGCAATGTTACAACTAGGGAAACTAAAAAGTTGTTGCTTCAAACGCAGGACAATTTTGAAGCCTACAAAAAACGTTCTTTAGAAAGAGAACAAAAAATCAAGAGAGAACTTCAAGATGAACTTAACAAACATTCTTAAGGTTTAGACTTCATTGAACCAAAGTGAATCATTTTTAGAATTGTTATCTGATAGATAATTTATAAATATCTCATCCCCTATTTCAATATTTTTTATACAAATAATATTGATATTTAAACATTCTACATCAAATATAACTTTTGCATTTGGTACTGGATTGTGATTGTAAAGCGATCCATAACCCAATGCCATACATGCGGTATGTTCCTCTCCTGGCCATAAGAAATAATAGTCATAAAACACGGTATCCTTTATGGCTTTCAAATCTCCTGCTGGAATGATCAGCAGGGGTGCGATTTCTATCAAATCGTTGGGTTTGATTGCTTGCCCAGCAAAAACACCTCGTCCCCTCCCTTCTGAATTTGATATATATAGATTTGGTATTTTTTGCATAGCATTAACTGTAAAATCAAGTATTTATTAAAATAATACCATTGTTTAAGCTGAAAACCAGCACAATAGACTACTTATCTTCAAAAAATTTAATAACTTCGGGCAAAAATAACAATTGCAACTGTTTTCTCAATTCCTTCAACCGCAAACTTTAGAGAAACTCTTAGCATAGTTAAAATATTTTGCTCCAAATCTTATTTGGAATAAGGAATATTTAGGATAGGAAATTAAAAGTCGGTTAAATGTCTCAGAGATTTAACTCTGTATATATATTTTATTGTAAATAGTAGAACAAAAATAACTCAGTAAAAGGAACTCTGTTTTTTGATTTGCATAGGTGAACCTTGTTGTAAAACAAATAATATTTCTCCTATTCTACTTGGTTACTATTTGTCTTACAACTTAAAAAATTCAAGAACAATATTTTTATCAATTAATTTATAATACCTATAAAGGATTGCTATTGATAATTTTTCTTATGTAAGCGTGTTACGAGTCGAACAATGTTAAGTCTCAACAATCGAAATTAGTATGGAAACAAATTTTATTTTACAACTATTGTCCAAAAAGCAAATCTAATATTAAACTTTTTCGTTATACAGTCTGACGGCGCCAAGTAGATTTGTATATGAAAATATTTTATATCATTGAGTAATCATGAACCTGATTTTCCTTAGATGAAAACTTGGAGTTGTATCAATCATATCTATTTCAATTTATTGATTTTAAAAAACTGTTTTATCTGATTAAACATAAACTAATCCAACATGACTAGATTTTATTTAATATTATTGCTCCTTATACTTTGGCTAGTGGGAGGCTGTTTTCTGGGTGCCAAATATTATTGTTTAGGAGGTGGAGCTGCAGTTGCAAAAACCACTGCGGCAGCAACAGCTGCTACGGGTGCAGTGGCAGCGACGAAAGTTGCTCCAGTTGCCAAGACATTGGGTGCATGGAAAGTAAACGACGGATCTGCTTTCAATTTTAATTCAAATGATTACTACAATTTTAAGTTATCAAATACAAACCATTTAACACCACGTAGTAAAGGTTTGGATGATGCTACAAACAAAACTGTTACTTACTTGAAAGGACATCCAGATAGATCTTTAATGATTACTGGATACTATAAGGGTAATGAAAAAAATAATTCGATTTTCCCAAATCTTGGTTTAGCAAGAGCCAACAATGTTTCCAAACATTTGGTTTCTCTTGGTGTTCCTGCTTCTCAAATCAATACTGCTGGTAAATTAATCAGCAAAGACAATGATTACTGGGTTAAAGATGGTACAGTGGTTAAAGGTGTTGACTGGTCTTTTGACAAAAAGGTAGCATCTAATGATCGTATTGCTGATATTAAGAAAAGATTGGTTGGAAAACCTATCACGCTTTATTTCGGTACAAACCAAAGTCAAATTAATTTAAAAGAACAGCAAAGAAAAGATTTTGCTGACATCGTATATTATTTAGGCAATGTAAAAGGAAGTAAATTAGATGTATCTGGACATACTGACAATGTTGGTAACAGAGCTTCTAATATCAAACTTTCTAAAGATAGAGCAACTTTTGTTCAAAATTATCTTCAAAAAAATGGTGGTATTTCTGTTGCTAAAATGTCGGTAACTGGATCAGGACCTGATAGACCTGTTCAGAATAACAAAACCGAAGAAGGTAGAAAACTTAACAGAAGAGTAGAAGTTACACTTAAATAATCACTTTGTAAAAACTAAAAAAATTAAAAATTATGATACTCAGTATATTTGCAGATATATTTTCTTGTGTAACCTGTTGGATATGGCCTTTACTATGGGCAATCGGTGCAGCAATTTTGGGATACTTACTTACCAAAATGTGTTTGGGCGCAAAATTGAATAGAAAAAGAGTTGAACTAGACGGTTATAAATCTAAGTACAACCAACTTGACGGTAGTTACAATGCTTTAAATAGAGAAAAATCTGATGTTGAATTAGAATTGAACAGTTGGAAAAAAAGATACATTTCTCTGGAGGACAACTACAACTCCATTAATGCGAAAGTTAACAACATTAAAACAAACTTGGTTTCTAGGAAACTTTCTGACAATCCAGATGGTGGATTAAAAACTCTTGATTCTGTAAAATTAGCAGAACAACAAGAACTTCAGGATTGGGGCAATTGGAACAATAAATTAGACTACAACTACAAAGCTGTTGATCAGAGCTTAAACTTACTTGATCCTAGTAAGTATATTACTGAAATTGCAGATTGGAAAAAAAGGTACCTTTCTTTAGAGAATAACTACAATGCTATTAATTCAAAAGTTAATGGTTTAAAATCTAATTTGATCAGCGCTAATGTTGCGCAAAAACCTTCTGACGGATTAAAGTCTTTGGATGCTGTTAAACTGGATACTGATAAAACACTTATCGACTGGGGTAACTGGGATAAAAAATTAGACCACAATTACAAAGCTGTTGATCAAAAATTGAGCTTGATTGACAATTCTGCTGAATTGGCTGATTGGAAAAAAAGATACCTTTCTTTAGAAAACAATTACAACTCTATTAATTCAAAAGTTAATGGTTTAAAATCTAATTTGATCAGTGCAAATGTTGCTGAAAAACCTGCTGATGGATTAAAATCTTTGGATTCCGTTAAATTGGATACTGATAAATCTCTTGCTGATTGGGGCAATTGGGATAAGAAATTAGATCACAATGTAAAAGCTGTTGACCAAAAACTTAGTTTGATTGACAATTCTGCTGAATTGGATGCTTGGAAAAAAAGATATGCAACTTTAGAAAATAACTACAACTCAATTAACGGGAAAGTAAATAACCTTAAATTACAATTGGTTGATAGAAAAGTGGCAGAAAATCCAAATGAAGGAATTCTTAAACTTGATTCTATTAAATTAATTGAAAACAAAGATTTACAAGATTGGGGCAACTTTAATAATAAACTTGATTACAACTTAAAAGCTGCTGACCAAGGATTAAACTTAGTTGATCCATCTAAATATGAAGCAGATTTAAGCTCTTGGAAAACGAAGTTTTCAAACCTTGAAAACAACTACAAAAGTGTTAATCAAAAAATTGGTTTCTTAAACCTAGAGCTTGACAAAAAGCCAAAAGAGGTAGAAGTGATCAAAGAAATTGAAGTGATCAAAGAGGTGGAGAAACCTGTTGAAGTAATCAAAGAGGTGGAGGTTATCAAGGAAGTGGAAGTGATCAAAGAGGTGGAAAAGCCTGTCGAAGTAATCAAAGAGGTTGAAGTAATCAAAGAAGTGGAAGTGATCAAAGAGGTGGAAAAGCCTGTTGAAGTGATCAAAGAAGTGGAAGTAATCAAAGAGGTTGAGGTAATTAAGGAAGTAGAAGTGATCAAAGAGGTGGAAAAACCAGTCGAAGTGATCAAAGAAGTGGAGGTTGTTAAAGTGGATGAAACAGCTTTGAATGAATGGAAGAAAAAATACTCTGTTCTTGAAAACAATTACCAAGTTGTCAACCAGAAAATTGGCTTCTTAAATATTGAATTAGACAAGAAACCAAAAGAGATTGAAATCATCAAAGAAATCGAAATCATTAAAGAGGTTGAAAAGCCTGTTGAAGTGATTAAGGAAGTGGAAGTGATCAAAGAGGTGGAGGTGATCAAGGAGATCGAAAAGCCTGTTGAAGTGATTAAGGAAGTTGAGGTGATCAAAGAAGTAGAAGTGATCAAAGAGGTGGAAGTAATCAAAGAAGTTGAAAAGCCTGTTGAAGTGATCAAGGAAGTAGAAGTAATCAAAGAAGTGGAGGTGATCAAGGAGATTGAAAAGCCTGTCGAAGTGATCAAGGAAGTGGAAGTGATTAAAGAGGTTGAGGTAATCAAGGAAGTGGAAGTAATCAAAGAGGTGGAAAAACCTGTTGAGGTAATCAAAGAAGTGGAGGTTGTTAAGATCGACGAAACGGCTTTGAATGAATGGAAGAAGAAATACTCTGTTCTTGAAAACAATTACCAAGTTGTTAATCAAAAAATCAATTTCCTTAGCAAAGAGCTAGATAAAAAACCGAAAGAAATTGAGGTGATTAAAGAAGTAGAGATTGTTAAGGTTGATGAGACTGAAGTAAACAAATGGAAAAAGAAGCATTTAGATCTTGAGGCGAATTACAACGGAATGATTGTTAAGGTTAATAAGCTTAACGATGATTTAGCTAAAAAGCCGAAAGAGGTTGAAGTGATCAAAGAGGTGGAAGTAATCAAAGAAGTGGAGAAACCGGTCGAAGTAATCAAAGAGGTTGAGGTTATTAAAGAGGTTGAAAAAGAGGTCATTAAGGAAGTAGAGGTAATCAAAGAAGTGGAGGTTATTAAAGAGGTTGAGAAACCAGTCGAAGTGATTAAGGAAGTTGAAGTGATCAAAGAAGTGGAAGTGATCAAAGAGGTTGAAAAGCCTGTTGAAGTGATCAAAGAGGTAGAGGTTATTAAAGAGGTTGAAAAAGAGGTCATTAAGGAAGTGGAAGTGATCAAAGAAGTGCCTGTTGAGGTTATCAAACAAGTGGAAGTAATCAAAGAGGTGCCTGTTGAAGTTATCAAAGAGGTAGAGGTCATTAAGGAAATTGAGATCATCAAAGAAGTACCTGTTGAGATAATTAAAGAAGTAGAAGTTGTCAAAACAATTGATTTTGAATCTTTGAAACAACAAATGATGAAAATGAATACAATTGAAGTTTCTAAACAAGTTGTTGGAGAAACAAGAACTGAAATGGAATCTAAAATTGTTGAAAGAAGAGAAGTTGAAACAGATAATTCGGATGACAAAACCACTAAAAAGACAGAGGGTAAAACTACTTCCAAAAAAGCTGGATCAAAAACTACGAGCAAGGTAAGTAAGTCTACTAAGAAAGTCGCTGGTGGAAAATTGGATAAAGATCCATTGAGAAAAGTGGAAGGTATTGGACCAAAAATTGAAGGGCTTCTTTACGATGCAGGAATTTTAACTTTTGCAGAACTTGCGAAAACTAAAGTTTCCAAATTAAATGAAATTTTAGAAGCTGCTGGACCGAGATACCAAATGCATTCACCTGACACTTGGCCACAACAATCTAAGTTGGCTGCTGCAGGAAAATGGGAAGAGCTTGAAAAACTTCAAGACAAATTAGATGGTGGTAGAAAGTAAATTAAATTATTAAAAAATTTAATAAAATTTAAGGGTAATCTTTCTTAAGATTGCCCTTTTTTTACGCTTTCTATTTATTATCTTTGCACCTTAAAGTATTCAGACAAAAGTAATCTAGTTTTTGGAAATTATCTTTTAATGATTTACTTGATTATTTATGTCCAAGTACTTAATGTTAAATTAACTAACCTGACCACACGCATTATTTTTTTTATCGATTGTAAAATTTAAACTGCCGACTTTTTTGGCACAAATTCACTAATAACATGGAGAAAAGTAAATTAGTTAAAAAAATTAGCACTAAAGCTAAAATCAGTGAAGAAAAAGCACTTCTAGCTTATGAGTGCGTTCTTAAAGAAAACCCAGGTTTTAGAAAACAAGAACTGAAAACTGTTAATGCTAATAAAGAAGTACTTGTTAAGGTAAAGGCTAAACCAGAAATTAAAAAAGTTGAGATAACTAAAGAAGTGGCAGTTACTGCGAATAACACCATTGAAATTGCCAAACCTGTTGAGGTGATCAGAGAAGTACCTGTTGAGATTATCAAAGAGGTACAGGTTGAAGTCGTTAAAGAAATTGAAGTTATCAAAAGAGTTCCTGTTGAGATCGTTGTTGAAAAAGAGGTAATCAAAGAAATTGAGGTAATCAAAGAAGTGCCGATATACGAAAAGGTAGAAGTTGTCAAAGAGGTACCAGTGGAAGTGATCAAAACGGTTGAAGTACCTGTTGAAGTAATCAAAGAGGTGGAGATAATCAAAGAGGTGGAAGTGCCTGTTGATGTGATTAAAGAAGTGGAAGTGATCAAAGAGGTGCCTGTTGAAGTAATCAAAGAGGTAAAAATTGAAACTAAAATTCCTGTTGAAGTAATTCAAAAAGTGGAGATAATCAAGGAAGTGGAAGTAATCAAAGAAGTACCTGTTGAAGTGATCAAAGAAGTCATCAAACATGTAGAAGTAGTTAAAGAAGTTCCTGTTGAAGTGATCAAAGAAGTGGAAGTGATCAAAGAAATTGAGATTGAAAAACCGGTGGTTGTCGTTCAAGTTCAAGAGGTGCCTGTTGAAGTAATCAAGCAAGTTGAAGTAATTAAAAAAGTACCATTCGAAGTAGTTAAAGTGGTAGAAAAAAATATTTCAATTGTAAATGAAGTTCCTGTTCAAGCAATTAAAGAAATTAATGTTGTAACAGAAGTTCCAGTTCCAGTTACAAAAGAAGTTGCTAAAATTGAGAAAATAGAAATAACTAGAGAAGTTCCTGTAACTATTGAAAAGGAAGTTCCAACTATTAAAGAAATTGAAGTAATCAAAGAAGTACCTGTTGAGGTTGTTAAACCTGTTGAGGTCATTAAAGAGGTAGCTGTAGAAGTTGTAAATACTGTTGAGAAAATCAAAGAGGTTAAAGTTAAAGAAGAGGTTCCTGTTACCGTTGAGAAAGAGGTGATCAAACACGTGGAAACCATTAAGGAAGTACCTGTTGAAGTGATCAAAGAAATGACTTACGTTAATGAAGTTATTGATGACTCTGCTATTTTAGCTTGGAAAGAAAAGTATGCTACCTTAGAATCTTCTTCTAAAGAAAAAATTAGTGATGCGAAAGCTGAAGCTAAAGAAAAAATTGCGGCAGTTCAAGCTGATTTGAAAGATAAAATTGCTTCAACTCAAGATGTTGCTAAAGAAAAAATTGCCAGTTTACAGGCTGATTCAAAAGAGAAAATTACATTGCTTCAATCTACTTGGAAAGCTAAATATGCTGAATTACAAGCTGAATTCAAAGCAGCAAATGCAGAGATTACAGCATTGACCAAAGAGCTAGATAAAAAACCTAAAGAGATTATCAAAGAAATCGAAATCATTAAAGAAGTACCGATTGAAATTATCAAAGAGGTTGAGGTTGTTAAGCAAGTGGATATTGATTCCTTAATGAAAATGATGCAAGGAATGGAGACTATTGAAGTTTCCAAAACGGTTGTTGGTGAAACAAGACATGAAAAAGAATCTAAAGTTGTTGAAAGAAGAGAAGTAGTTGATGGGGATTATACCGTTGTGACTGGCAAGAGAACACTTGACAAAAAGACTCATAAATGGAGTAGTAAAATAAAAGAATCTTACCTACAAATCGTTGAAGGTATTGGTCCAAAAATAGAATCTGTTTTACATCAAGCTGGTATCAAAACATTAACTGATTTATCAAAATCTAAAGCTAAAAAAGTTGGTGAAATTTTGTTAAATACTGATGCGAGATATAAAATGCACGACCCTACTACTTGGCCTAAACAAGCAAAAATGGCTGTAAATGAAGATTGGGATAAATTGATTAAATACCAACGTGAATTAGACGGTGGTAAAGCTGGATCTGGTGACGGAGACACAATGTCTAAAGTTGAAAAATACTTTAATAATTAATCCTTTTATTCATTTCAAAAATTTTAAATTGTTATGCTATATTCTAAAAGAAGGCAAATTGACGAGTTTCTTGCGGTAGGTAAGGAAGGTATTTCTGACGAAATGAAAATCATTAGAGATGGTAAAATTCAGGCTTTACAAGCAAGATTTAACCTTCATCATTCTCACTCAGAAAACCTCGTTGTTACACTAACAGGACCTGATGGCACTGCTGTAAAATTACACAACAAAGAGAAAGTTAAAGGAAAAATACTTTGTGTTCAAGTTGGCGGAAAAGCCCTTAAGAAATTTGTTGGCGGTAAGGCTAAAGGTAACTGGAAAATCAGTGTTAAAGATGGTTCTAAAAAAGATTCTGGAATACTAAATGATTGGTGCTTGATCTTTGATTTTGCTCAACCTAAAACTTCAGAAGTTATTTTAGATCAAAAAGCGAAAGCTACAATTTCTAGTAAACATTATTGTCATACTGCTGGTAAAGTTTCCTCTGCAAAAGCAAGTGTAAATATTGCTCATGCAAATATTGGAGACTTGAAAGTTGCATTGGTTAGCCCAGGAGGCAAAGAAGTGGTCTTGCACAACAAAGCGGATAAAGGAAAGAAAAATTTGAAGAAAAAATTCAAAAAATCTGACCTTGAAAAGCTCAATGGTGAAAAGTCTAAAGGCATTTGGACACTTTCAATAACAGATTTTAAAGGAAAATTTGGCGGACAGTTGAAAAGCTGGAAACTGGATCTTGATTCCGAATAATAAAAATACTAAGCACTTTTATATAAGCCCAATCAATTAGTTTTGATTGGGTTTTTTTTATCACACTGAAATGATTGAGAATTCCAGATTTCTTATCACCAGCTGCACCTCTGACAATTTAGTACTCGAATACCATAAAAACGGCAACACTGCTTCTAGCAAAATATGGGATGAGGAGAAACAAGGTTATTTTGGAGAAACCAAAGAGTGGCACAGCAATGGCGCCATTGCTTTAGAAGGAAATTTGGTAAAAAACCAACTTCATGGCACTTGTACCTATTTCAACTCCAATGGAAATCCTATAATTATTGCTAACTACCTTTATGGAAAAAAAACTGGCAAATGGGTTCATTTAACCGAAAAAAAAGATACTTTTAAAATAGAATTCTATGAAAACGGTAAATTGATCAGGGAAAAGAAAAACAAGAAAGTTTTTAGATAAAATTTCACAAAACATAAAAAGACAAACTTTGGAGGATATAAAACTAAGCGTTCACCCAATAAATCAAGCTTCAATAAATGATTTAAACTATCATTTTATTGAAAAAGGAGATGGTAAAGCAATCGTCTTTTTACACGGCTTTCCCGACTTGGCACACACTTGGGATTATTCAATTTCGCAACTTTCTAGCAAGTATAAATGCATAGCACCCAGACAGAACAGAAGCCGCCCTCGCCTATTATTGGTCCTTCTTTGACAATGCAAATGACAAAGATCTTGCAAAGTTTTATGGCAAGCTGCCGTCAATGGAAACACTTGCATTTGCAGGAAAAACAGATGGTGCGCTTATTCTTGATCAGTTTTACGATATGGAAAAAGGAATGCCTGAAACTTTTCGATTAAGGGTTTCTGAAACGGCTGGACACTTTCTACACAATGAAGTACCTGAGTATTTTTTAAAAGAATTGCTTGAATTTATTGAAAGTTAAGTTTTACCATTTCCAATCCAATTCATCTATATATTCAATACCCAATTCTGATATTTTTCGTTTAAAATTATCAGCATCTACTACTGCAATGAAATCAATAACGGACGGATGGTAGTGGTTGAATAGTAAAATCGAAGGATAAAAGAGATTACTTTTTATAGTTTTTTCGAATTCTACTCAAACTTTCAGCAGTGATTCCGAGGTAGGATGCTATTTGATAATTAGGGATTTTTTGTACAAAATCAACATAATCATTAATGAACTGACTGTATTTTTCAGCAGCAGTTTTTGTTAGCAAACTCAAGATTCTCTTTTGTAGTGTTGCAATGTGTCTTTCAAAATTTTTTCTTTGAAACGCTTCAAATTCAGGATGCTCTAAATACAGTTTTTCCAATTCACTTTTTTCAATTAAGAGTATTTCTGATTTAATCAATCCTTCAATTGACAAAATAGATTTATTTTTTGTGTATAAAGTAATGTAGTCCCCCACCCACCAATTTTTAATAGCAAACTGAATGGTAACTTCTTTGCCATTTTCCATTCTATAAAAAGAGCGCAAGCAACCATTTAAAACAAAAACATGTTGTTTTTTTAATGAATTTTCGCCTAGAATAATTTCACCTTTCTGCACCTCTTTTTTAACAGATATTCTATTCAACTTTTTTTGAATATCATCCGTGATAGAGATGTCATTCTTTATGTATTCTAAAAGCTCATTCATTTCGTTTTGTTTAATTAGCATTTACATTATTTAGGATTCAACTTTTTGAAATAAGTCCAGCTTGTTTCATTTGACGAAGAATATTCAGAGCCTCTTACCTTTATAAACGCAGTCAAATTATCAGATGGATTCTCTAAATCCAAATTTAAAGAACTGCTCTCCTTCTCCTGTCCTGTTTGTGCTTTTACAGTGGTATGTATACCGCAAAACGCCAATAAACAGACCAGTACAAATTCACAAAATGCAATCTAAAATTACATAATCGTTGGGATTTTAACTTGAATATATGAAAATTTACTGATTTCGCTGTAATTGTAATGAGAATTTATACACTATCATAAATAACGTGTAACCCGAGTAAGTTTAAGGAATAGCTCATAAATAAGTGTCCAAGTTTGATTTTTATATTTTTAATATTATTCAAGGCATTTTTATGAAGCATAGCTGTGTTACGGTGAATAAAAATAACACAGAATAATGTAAAAAGATATTATCAAAGTGGACAGTTATTTTTGAGCTATTCCTAAATCAAAGATTAGAGGAGGAAACGAAAAATACTTTAAGACAGTTTTACAACTTCACTCTATATTCCAAAATCAAAAATTGCCTTTTTAAAAGCGTATTAAAATCACCTGATTGATAAATTGAGTTAAAATCTTGTTTCAGCTGATAGCTCAAACCTATTGAAGAATTGGGGTTTATTTTATACATTGAAGAGCCACCAATTAGGAAATAAGGGCGTGTTTTTTTCAGTTCGTTTTGGTCAGCCGTTATGGAAGAATTGCCAGACTGAAAACCTTCTTTTGACAAGCTGAATTTATACAAATCATTGTCTAGTGAAATGAGGTGATTTAGTCCCGCTCCGCCTTCTAAATTTAGGGCTAAACGGTTGCTAATTGAAAACTGCTTCAATACGCTCATTCCAAAATCAAAATTGCTTACTTTATGGCTGTTGTTTAAATCAACTACTAAATCCGTAGCCTCAGCATTTACACCATCTGATCGTCTGACATTTATTTCAGATTCAATAAAGCCAAGCGGAGAAGCCATTGTCAAACTAAAATCATTAGACATATTCGATTCTTCCAAAGCAGGATTATAATTGATTGATGAATTATGACCAGATTTAAAATTTATATTTTCAAATCCAACAGTAGCCTTTACCCTAAAACTGGAAGCAAAGGATTTCTCAACACCCGTAAAAATAGCAATACCTTTTCCATTGGTATAGGTAAAATCAGCTGGTTGCAAAGCTGTCTGATAATTTTCATTTAATTTAAAATTCCAAAAACTCAATGATGTTCCTATTGTAAAAATCCAATCATTTTGTTTCAGTAAAATAGGATTGGCATATGAAGCATTGTTGTTAGCTAATAAATTTTGTTCCAGATCGTCTTCACTCCTCAAGGTAACAGGAATTACATTCAATTGCTCGATAGCCGAGGTATTATATTTTTCTAAACCAATATTATTTTTATTAATATCATCAGAGAAAATTGCGCTATTTAAATCCGTACTTAAAGATTGATTGGTGTTATTGTTTTCTTGTTGAATTACATTTATATTCGTTGTGGATTCAAAATTACTTACTGTTCCTTTTCTGTTGTTTGCAAAATTAGCCTGAACTTCAATACCTAAATTTGTTTCATTTGTAATGCTGATTGAACGATTTTGATTTATACTATTTTTATCAGAAGAACTTTGATTGGCAATTTTAGAATCAGACTTAGAAGATTCGACATTGTTGTTTTTTGTATTCTTAATACTTTCTGTTGTACTGTTAAATGAAATTTCTTTACTATCGTTAACGGTTAACGCTTCAACGCTAATCTCCTCATTACTATCTAATTGCTTTTGATTTTGCAAAGTAGAACTTGAAGGAATTTCATTTTCAATATTGATATTACTCAGAACATCAGATTTATTTTCAACAACAACGTTATTGCTACTGTCAGCAATTTCAGTCGATGCAGTATTAAATCTATAAGTCAGAAGTCCAATCAAAAACATAACAAAAATACCAATTTGAAGCCACAAAGGAAAAAAGGGTTTTCTTTTCTTTTTATTAAAGAGTTCATCCTCGATATTCTCAAAGACAGCACTTGGCGGACTTAGCCAATCCTCATTGTCCAATGAGCGATTGTTGAATGCATCTTTTATTTTTTTATCATTTTGCATAATTCAAAAAAGACATATCTGTAGAGGAACAATTAATATTTGGTTTTAAAATTTTTTGTAAATTTTTTCTAGCTTTTGACAATTGAGTTTTAGAAGTATTTTCAGATATATCTAACTTTTCTGCTATTTCTTTATGAGAAAATCCATCAATAACAAACAGATTGAAAACAGTTCTGTAACCTTTGGGCAACTGCAAAATTACATTTGTCAACTCTTGCAAACTCAAATTATCAATAGCAGATGATTCAATTTTTATATCGTTTCCACGATCCATAAAGTTCTCAAAATCTTTCAAAACATTTTTCTTTCTCAGTTTCATCAAACAAGTATTGATTACTACTCTGTTTGACCAAGTACTAAAATTAGCTTTTTTTGCGTCAAACTGTTTCAAATCTTTAAAAATTTTGATATACGATTCTTGCAACATATCCTCCGCATCCGTTCTATTCTTGACATAACGTATGCAAGTTAGGAAATGATTTCTGGAATATCGCTCATAAAGTAGTTTAAAGGCGCTTTTACTTCCAGCCAAAATCTCATCAATGATTTCAATATCTGATTTAGCAGTTTTCAAGTAATATTCAGTTTTCCAGTTTAATAGTATTTATGTATGTGAAACAAAGTAATCAAGAACTTAGAAAGTATTTTCTTGAGTTTGTTAATTACTTAGGGATGCAACATTAATAACTGTCCGTTTTCATCTTCAATATTTTTCAAAATAATTCGTTAGAAAGCCTCGCCTTAGCTCTTGCTAGGTCTACGTTTTCCGCCTTTTATTTTAAAAAATCTTTTTGCTCAAAATCGGACACTTATTTATGCTACATCCCTTAATTGTCGAAAAATATAACACTAAAAAACAGTTATTGTTTATAACATTTTGTAAAACAGACCTACGAGACGCTTAAAATGCACGCATCTAGTTGCTCGTAGGTCTTTCATTAAGTAATAAACAGACTATTAAAGTAATCGAACAAAAACTCCTCGATCATCAGAAATCACCTTTTTTCCTTTTACAATTAGAAAAGAATTTTTCCAATAGCCCAGGATACTTAGTCCAGTCACCTGACAAAAAACTTCTTCATATAATTTCTATTTTCCATTACCACCTTTACAACATACACTCCTGAATTCAAATCACTAACATCTATTTGCTTGTTATTTTCAAAATTGTAAACTGTCTTTACCAGCTTACCATTGTAATTTATAATTTCAACTGATTCAACAGAGTAATCAATATTTTTCAAATCCAAACTAATTTGATACTCAGCTGGATTTGGATACAATTTAATTTCAGCAAAATCATTGATTTCAGCAATTGCTAAACTTAGGTCTGGAATTAAAACAACATCTATTACATGCACTACTCCATTATCCGTTTCAATATCAGCTACAACAACATTTGCATTATTAATCATTACACCATTGTCATTGATTGAAACATTAACAATTTGTCCGTTCAAGGTCGTCGCCATTTGTCCATCACTTAAATCAGTGCTTAAAACGGAAGCGCCCAATACGTGGTACAATAATATATCCGTTAAATCGCCACTTGGATCGGCCAACAAGGCATCAATTGTACCATCTGGTAAGGCTGCAAAAGCGGCATCGGTTGGGGCGAAGACTGTAAATGGTCCGTCACCTGAAAGGGTTTCCGCTAAGTCCGCAGCGATAACGGCAGCTTCCAAAGTCGTATAGTCTTCGCTGTTTACTATCACATCCACTACCGTTGTCGTTGGGGGCAATAAAACCGCATCTATTACGTGAATGACTCCGTTGTCGGTCTCTATATCTGCAACTGTTACCTGAGCTTCATTGATAAAGACTCCATCTGCATTTATCGTTACAGTTATGTCTTTGCCATTCAAGGTCGTCGCCATTTGTCCATCACTTAAATCAGTGCTTAAAACGGAAGCGC
>JAHDGP010000044.1 GCA_020627525.1 Bacteroidota bacterium | reverse complement strand
CAATTAGGTCCGTTCGTTGAGTTGTACAAAGTTACTAGGGCTAAAGAATCTTGTTCGAGGCAGTTGTAAATACAAGGAGGCGAAATGCCATTACAGAAATCATCGAAGCCTTGATCAGAACCGTTGTCTGGCAAGTTTGGATTGTTAGAGCAATCAAAACCATTACTGCTGTATGGTAAATTGCAGATGCTTGTGGGATAGCAACCACTTAATAAATTATTATGTAACCATAATGTTTCTAAATTAGGAATATTACCTATCTCTGAAGGAATATTTCCACTTAACTGATTATCGTTTAAACGTAACCATTTTAAGCTTGTAAGGTCTCCAATTTCTTTAGGAATGTTCCCTGAAAGCTGGTTGTTCACAAGATACATATTTTGTAAGTCAGATAGGTTACCCAATTCAACTGGTATATTTCCAGATAAATTATTATTTTGAAGATACAGAATTTTTAGATTAGAAAGATTTCCTAATTCCACTGGTATGTTTCCAGATAATCCATTACCGTGAAGATAAAGAGACTCTAGAGCAGATAAACTTCCTAGCTCGTTAGGTATTATTCCAGAAAGCAGATTTTGACCTAGAAATAAATGACGCAAATTACTTAGGTTGCCAATACTTGACGAAATTTTTCCAGTTAACTGATTACTTGTCAATCCTAAAGAATATATATATGAAAGGGTATATAATGCTTCTGGAATTTGACCGTTTAATTGATTATTCTGTAAACTTAAAGATTGAATATTACAATTATTAGTTGTAAGATTAACTCCATTCCATGTACTTATAGGCTGTGATAAATTCCATGAATTAGTCCAATTAGGACCATCTGTTGAATTGTACAAAGCCACCAAAGCCAGTGAATCATTTGTAAGACAAGAGAATTGGCCTGTTAAGTTGATGTTTTTACAATGATTTTCGGTGCAATTTTCATTGCTTACTGACAGACATATTTGATAACTTCCTGAGTTATCATAACCATGATAAACAACAGAATTATTTTTAGTTGTACCATCTCCCAAAGTCCAGTTGTAAATAGTTTCGCTTGAATTTACAGGAGCATTTAAACTTATTGCCAACCCATTAACATTATAAGTAAAATTAGCATCTGCTCCCATTTCAACAAAAATACCCATCTCATAAAAATCTGAACAAACTCCACCATTCAAAGCTCTTAATTCAACTGTATTATTTCCAGTTTGATTAAAAGTATAAGTCAAATTACTACTAGTTCCCACCAAATTACCATTGACTTGCCATTCAAAACCAGTAATATTACCCGTACTCAAATTCGTAAAAGTAACTGAGCTTCCTTCGCAAATAGTATCCGTACTCGCCACAAAATCCGCTACTACATCACAAGGTTGAATTGTAAAATATTCATCGCTCACATCTGAAATGGTATTGTTATCATTTGCTGTAATTTGCACAATAGCGACTGTTGTAGCATAAGCAGGAACATTCCAATCATAGTTTCCATCATTGGGTGTATTGTCTGTTATTAATTGCCAAGTACTTCCACCGTTGAGAGAAAACTCTAAGGTTATGTTGTTAATATTCCCTGTCCTGTTCCAAGCAATAGGTGAAATAATGCCCTGATTATATGTTTCTCCACCATTTGGCGCAGTCAGTGTAAGAGTTCCATAAGTGTTTCCACTACAATCGCCTAAACCAACTGCACACCAAGCTTCTATTACTTGTTGTACTTCAAAAGAATTGGCTCCAAATAAATCAGTGGCAGCCTGTATAGATGTAGTTACTGCATCTGTATATTTACTATTACGTGTCAAATAATCATTGAGGGTTTTATAGACGATGTTTGCCGCTTTATCTATTCCAATGGCATTTACAGTATAACTGTACTCATTATCATTCGTTCCTGAACCCCCATTGGATAATAAATAAAACCAATGGTTTTGTACACCGCTGTTTTTGTGTACGCCACCATTGTCGCCTCCGCCTATGTACCAATGATTTCCCATATAAGTATCTGGTTGCTCATAAGCATTTGGATCACTTAAAGAACGACTAGGAGTTCCGGTCAGGCTGGCATCTTCACCCATTAGCCAATCAAAGTTGCCAGGATCGTTTTTGAATTCAATGATGGTTCCAAAAATATCGGCAAAGGATTCATTGAGTGCGCCAGGCTCAAACTTGTATTTTAGGTTTGCCGTATGTTCAACTACACCATGACTGTATTCGTGTCCAACAATATCTATGGTGGTCATTGGTCCAAGCGTTTGTCCATCGCCATTTCCAAACTTCAAAAATCCATTTATCCAGCTTGCATTTATGCTATTGCCATAATTTACCCAAGTCATCAATTTTCCAAAGTAGCCATCATAACCATTTCTGTTGTGGGTATTTAAGAAATAGTCATGGCATTTTCCAGTAATCCAATGAGCCGTTACACCAGATTTTTCTGAATTTCCTGTCCAATTATTGTCCGAATCGGTAATGTCATTGATAGGTGTATTGAATGTTCCATTGGCATCAAAAGTTTCAATGTTTCTGGCACAATCTCGCAAGATGTAATTGCTTCCGTCATAATTGGTGTTAATTGTATGAGTACCATAATAGTGAGTTGCAGCATCTCCTGTAAATCCACATTCATGTATTAGAGGATCTTTATTAATGATTTCCGCTGTATGTGCATTCACATAGTAAGTAAAAGCAGTGTGAGGTTCTAAGGCATATACATCAAAAGCGTAAACCAGTTGGTAATTATTTGGATTTTTATCAAAGCCATTTTCGTTTGGAGAAACAATAGAAAGCTTCCCTTTTGGGTAATGACTTGCATTTTTATCTTCTTTTTGATGTTTGATAAGGGTTTCCATTGTTTCATCTTCCCAGGCGTACAGCTCGGCTCCAATTTGTTCAAGCAATAAAGACAGGGCATCTACCTCTGTGAGACTTGGGTTTATTTCTAAATTAAGTCCACTTAACAAGTATCCATTACTTGTTTGTATAAAGCCTTCTTTTTCATGAAGCAAATACTCTGCTCCTTCAATTGGAATGCCTTTGTATTGCTGTTGGAAACGGCTGTGAGTAATGCTTACTTTATCAATGTGTTGTTTTGTTTCCACTAACGTTGAGTGAGTGGTTAGATCAAAAATTTCTTTGGTTTTATCCAAATAAGCTGCTTTAGATATTTGTGCTTCTGGTTTCACCCAAATGAACTCATTTGTACTTTGGGAATTAGCTATTTCTGCAAAAGCAGCTTTGGCTTTTTCGCTCTGTGCTTTAAGAGTCAATGGCATTAATAGCCAGGGTAAAATCCAAAAGACAGAAAGGAGGTTTCTTGTTAGCATTTTTAAGATTTTTAGTGATTTAAATAATAGTTGTAAATACAGTTGAAGTTGTTTGAAAATAAAAAGCGTAAAAGCATTTTTCAATTTCAGCAATTCTCAAGTTAGAAAGAATTGATCGTTTTCAATTTAACGCTGCCTGAGGTCATCCGCAGGATGAAAACTCGAAGGCAGCAAGCAACGAAGGAGAAAATCTTATTAATTCCCCAAAATATAATAATGTCGGTATCCTTCCGATTTTATTTCTATAATATTAGGCAATAAATGCAATTGGAGTTTGTTTTTATCTTTGTTTGAAATCAAACTATTGGCATCACAAGGATCAATAGTGGCACTAAAGTTTGCTCCAGTTTGAATACTAAATGCTTCATTGAGAGTAATTTGATCACCTTTGAAAAATACACTTTGCCCGTTTTGAATGTTAACAGGTCCATTGGTGAGAATGTTTTCACTCACTTGATGAATACCTGGTAAATAAGTACTGTAGTCAATTGTTAAATCATCTGGACAGATATCTGTATTGAAATTTAAAGTAACAGCATCTGTAGCGATAGATAGATCAGTGGCTTCACTGTTGTGAAAATCAATATTACTCACTTCAAAATCTAATGTAGCATTATCAGAAAAGGCAGTATTAGCAATATCAAAAGTAATTTTCCCTATGGAACCTGAACCAATGACATTTGCATGATCAATACGGGTAATTCCTATTTGAATTTGTTGGTTACTTGAATCTATGTTAGAAATGTAAAGCAAGTTTTCATTCAATGTACCCAACCAAGTATTGCTTAAGTCAATTTGTGGATTAGAAGCAACACTATTAGGATCAGCGTAATCAATGGTAAAATAACCACCATAAAATGCTAAATCATTCCCTGTAACGTTATTCAAAACAATATCAAAAGATAGTTGATTATTGCCATTAAATGTTGGAACAACAGTGGGTTGTAATGTAATCTCAATAGGACTTTGTCCCATTAAAACTGGAGTAGCTTGAATAGGAGAGTCATTGTGAGTTTTGCCATAATTATAATTGACAGCATGCCCATCAGATAAATCAATTATTCCACTACCGTTTGCGTCCACATGTTTTACATTTGCGCCATTAATTTGTGTTCCATTCCAGTCAGAAGATGGATGTGGATACCAGGTATTTCCTTGATTGGTCCGAAGAGCACCTGTTTGCCCAAAATGGAGACCATAAGGATCAAAATCTCTGAAATCAACAACGCCATCAAAGTTCATATCTCCAGGCCAAACATTGGTTAAAGTACTAGTTTCTGGCAGAACTTGAATACTATCATTCGCAGTATTGCCACAAGAATCAGCAACAGCAGCATAATAAGTTCCAGTGTTATTAACTGAAACACTACTATTATTGCTAATCAATGAGCCATTGTAATCCCAAAGCGTGTAAGCCATATTTTGTAAGCCTGTTGAAAGAGTTACAGAACCTCCATTGGGTAAATAAACATCTTGTCCCAATTCCAAGGAATTAGCATTGCAATTATTAGGTGGTGGAGGTGTTGGAGCCTCAATTTTGAAATTGGTATTGCTTTTATCAGTTATAGCATTATTACTTGTTGAAGTGACTCTAACTCTAGCAAGAGTGGTTGTAACATTAGGAACCGACCAAGAGCGACTACCATCGTTGGAAGTACCAGATGTTATGGTGGTCCACGTTGCACCACCATTGATAGAATATTGTAATTTTACAACATTCCCAACTGTACCAGTTGAGTTCCAAGTAATGTAGTGAGTTGTGCTTTGGGTAAGCGTTTCGCCACCATTGGGTGAGGTCAAAGTTAACTGTCCATTTGGTGCACTGTAACAAGTACCCACTCCGACTGCACACCAAGCGTTTGTTACTTGCTGAACTTCATTGGAATTAGCACCATACAAATCTGTGGCAGCCTGAATTGCTCCATTTCTTGCCGCAGCATAATTGGAAGTTGGTGTCAAATAAACTGTTAAGTTTCGGAAAGCTATTTTTGCTGCTTTTGTTTTACCAATAGCAGATACATTATAATTATCTCCATTGTCATTGGTTCCTGAGCCACCTTGAGCCAAAAGGTAGAACCAAAAATTTTGGACTCCACTGTTATAATGAACACCTCCATTGTCTCCACTTCCAGCATACCAATAAGTACCATTATAAGTATCGGGATGTTGTTTTGCATTGGGGTTGCTTAAATTTCTAAATCCATTTCCAGATAGGTTGGCATCTTCTCCCATATACCAATCTCCACCGTTGGGGTCGTGTTCAAACTCTACTAATGCACCGAAAATATCAGAGAAAGATTCGTTGAGTGCCCCTGATTCATAAGAATAAATAAGACCTGCCGTTCTTTCAGTAATAGCATGTGTAATTTCATGCCCAACTACATCCAAACAGGTCAATGCACCATAAGAAGAGTCATTACCATCACCATAGGTCATATAGGAACCATTCCAAAAAGCATTTACATAATTTACACCATAATTGACCCAACTTTGTATTTTGGCTCCTTGATTATCATAACTGTCTCGATTGTGTTTATCTAAAAAATAATCATAGACTTTTTCGCTGCCCCAATGAGCCTCACAACCTGTAATATCACTATTGGTATACCAATAATTATCAATATCAGTAATGTCAATAGTAGGATGAGCATAAGTATTATTACTTGTAAAAGTTTCAATCCCATTTCCTCGTCCAGTTTCTCTTAAACGATATGTATTATTGTGCGCAGTTGTTTTTATATTTACTGTTCCATAATAATTGGTATTGGCAACCCCTGTCGCATCATTCTCGTGGATTCTTGTTAATTTGTTGATAATTTCTCCAGTATGGGCATCAACATAAAAGTAATTGCGATTGTAAGGCTCTAAAGAAAAAATATCAATTTTGTATGCCAATCGATAATTTTCTGGATTGTTATCAAAAGTTGAAGAAACAATTACAAGTTCTTCTTTGGGGCAGTAAGTTGCGAGAGAATCTTTTTGAATACTTTTGAGCATTTTCTCCATAGTTTCATCTTCCCAAGCATATTTTGTAGCATTTGTATGGTCCAATAAAATTTGTGTTGCTTCAATACCTGATAGGCTAGGTGTTGTTGTTATTGTTAGATTGCCCACCAAATGACCATTGGCTTTTTCTATAAGCCCCTCTTTTTCATGAAGAATATACTGGCTAAATTCTACTGGAATGCCATTGTGTTTTTGTTGTAGTCGATAATGTGTCCAACCCAAATCATCAGTTTCAGTTTTTTTAATTGTAAGCTCATCTGAGTCAGGTAAATCCCAAATAAACTTGGCTTTTTCAATAAATGAAGAAGCGTCAATTCTTTCCATTGATTTCATTTCTATCCACTCACGATTACTTTCTTTTTTTGCTAATTGGTTAAAAGCTCTTGTAGCTTGTTCTGATTGGGCAAAACTTAGAATTGGTAAAACGAATAACAAGCTTCTAATTTTGATTAATGTTATTAGATGTTTAAGCATTTTGATTTGTGTTTTGTTTTGCACAAATCTAAATTCAAGCTTCCATTTACTAAAGTATATAAATTTGTTTTATTTCTTATATTTGAGTTGTTATAAATATTAAATTATTGATTGTCAATTTATAACAATAATTAAAATTGCTTAAAATGGAACGGATAAAAATTTTTGACTTGTGTATTTTATTAGACAAAGAAGAATTTTTGAATTTTGAACAATACCTAATACATTTCATGAAGGCAAAAAAACAATGCTTACAACTTTATGTACTAATAAAGGAATGTTACCAAAAAGCAAACTATAATTGGAGAAAAACGCAATTGGATTTACACCAATTGGCAGAAAAAATTTATCCTAAGAAAGTAGGTAAGCACACCTTTGCCAAATTAAGATATGAATTGCTAAAGTACTTGGAAGAATACTGTGCCTTTCTTCAATTTAAAAAAGACAAACAATATCACTTGATCCATTTTTTGGCAGAAAGGGGCAATCAAAATTATTTTAAAAAAGTACTTAATAAAGCGAATAGAGAGTTTGAAGGTAAGGAAAGCATTACATTGGAAAAAACCAAGTATGAACTTTGGAACGGTTTTATGCAGATTGAATTTGTCTCTAACAAAGAAAAATACGAAACAGATTTTAAGGGTATGTTTGACTCTTTTACCAATTATTCATTACTTAGAAGGATGCAACTTTACTGTATTTTACTAAATCGCTATTGGATAATTATAGAAAAGGCGGAAGAGATTGAAGAGGAAATAAAACTAGAAATGCAAGAAATTACCAAGTTGGTTCTTAAAAGAAAAGGCATCGAATTGATCGCTCAGGTTTATGTAACTTGTATTCAAATGTTAGAAGGAGATTTCAAAAAAGCTACTGAACTTAGAGAACTATTGACTAATAAAAAAGAAAAATTGGCAATTGAGGAGCAGAAAAAAATGTTCAACTATTTGTACACAATATGTCTTCAAAAAATCAGAAAATTTCCTGAAAACAAATCTGAATATCGCAAAGAAATTATTAAAGATTATTTTTATCGCTATGAAAACAACTTGCTTCAAGAAGGAGGTTTTATTCCTATTCAGCATATCAAAAATTTATGCAATTATGCTACAACAAGAATGAACCGAACAGATGAATTAAGGTTTACAGAAAAAGAAGCTGAAGAAATAATTAAAGAAGTTACCAAAAAAGCTAGTCCTGAGTATCGAAGTAGTACAAGAAATCATGTTTATGGAGTCTTCCATTTTTTTAATAAGGATTTTAAGAAAGCCATTGAAGTTTTAAGTCGGCAAAAGAAAGGAACTTATTCAAATTATGCTTTACGATTTGATGATTATACTGTTTTGTTACGCTCAACATATGAAATCGAAGAACCTGTTGATAGCAGAGTAACTGGTTTTATTAAAATTTTGAACCGAAATAGAACGAAATCAATACCAAACCTTAAATGGCTAGAGTATTACAACTTTGCAAAAGCTATCAAAAAATTGGATGCTCTTAAAAATTTGTCAAGAACTTACCGCTCCGATAAGGAAAAAGCATTAAAAGAAATGAAAAATATTTTGAAAAAACCGATTAAGCTTTCTAATTGGTTTGAACAGAAACTCGAAGAGCTTGGTTTTGAATTATGAATTTGTGGATGATTTAGTTTTGGGTCTGGCTTTTGCGCTGTGTTTGAGTTGTAGTCGTTAGGGGATCTCAGACATTTTCTTACATTTCATTCCAAAAAATTCTGAGATGACGTCAGTTACGCAAGGAAAAGTAAACGAAAACCACCAACCTCAAAACAAAACATCCACCAGCATTTTCCCCTCAAAAGCAAAATTTGGTCTCATTGTTTCTTTATCACTTAAAAATCGGACGAGGCTGTAATTGTCATCAGGAACATTAAACATTAGAGCGGCGCAGCCGATATTGTTTTTTACACTTTTAGCATCAAAATCATTTTTCGTAAATGAATGACCGTTGATGCTTAAAAGATTGTCTTTGTAATTGTGAAATTTAATATAGCCGAGTTCGTAATGGTTCGCTTCTTTTTTTCTGAACCCAAATGAAATGTCCTCTGAATTATATTCCAGAGTGGTTTGTCCTCTGAAATCTTTTATGTTGTCAGGTGTTCCGTAGTTTTGGTAGATGTATAGCGAGTCGCCATAAATGTGATTTTCCATAATCAAAAACTCGTCAATAGCCAATTCTTTGAAGTTGCATTTGTTGCTTGTGCATCCCCAAACAAATAGTACTAGAAAAATTAAAGAGGAGATTTGTTTTACCATTTAAAGTATTTTTCCAATAAGTCAAATTGTTCTAAAGTAAGGCTGTCAAATACAACTGTTAATCCCTCGTATCCACCCCCATGGAATAAATCAAACTTGTAATAGATAATATTTCCGTATCCACCTGTAGCTTGAGGTGGGTAATCTACTTCTGACCAACCGCCAGGCAAACCTGAAAAAGAGGCGATTCTAAATGGAATGTTTCCTTCAGGAAATCTAAACTCTCCTTTGAAAGTCAAACCTGTTAATCCTCCAAAGCCAGTATGTGTAGCAATATCAAAATGATCATCTAGGTGTAACTTGACCAGACCGTTATTGTTGGCATAAATGCAAAGTGTTCTTAAGTGATCTGCTTTGGTTTGATCTGTAACAGCGAATGAATTTAATTTGTACACTTCATCTGTCTGGATTGATTTATCTTGACAGTAAAGATCTTCTCTGCTAAATTTTTTGAATGTTTCAACCACTTTGGTGCCATATTTATAACCCATAATGGTTTTATCTTCTTCCTTTTCTTGTGGAAGATATTCGTCAAGACCGTGTTCTTTAAACAGCTCAACTGCTTTTTCTTTTTTTACATCATATTGCTCTACAAATGTCTCAAAAGAATCTCCTTCTTCAGGTGTATAAGTTACATTTCCAGATTCATCAACAGATTATTTCCATATTCTTCGACTGTTTAATTTTAAGGTAATGCCTGATGCACCAATACTTGGTTTTTCATTCCACGCAAATGTACCGACAGACTTCTCTGACCAAAAACTACTCATATAGATTTATTTAATTGATAAAAAATAAAATTGGGTTCATATAAATGAAGTACTAATATAAATCTTTTAAGAGTTTATAGCAAATGTTTATTTGTGTTCAAGGTATTTAATTCTTTGGCTGAAATTATTGTGAAAAGCTCGCAAAATAGTGTATCAACTCAAGTTTTTTTGTCCAATGAGAAAAGTGTAAGAATGGTTCTGCCGTTCACGCTTTGTTTAGGTTTTCCATCGTTAGGGGATCACAGACATTTTCTTACATTTCATTCCAGAAAATTCTGAGATGACGTTCGTTACGCAGAAGGGAAAAATTCTGAGATGACGTCCGTTGCGTATAGAAAAATTCTCCCTAAAACCCAATCTCCGCTATCCCCAACTTTGATCGGTTGAGGTACCAGATGTCGTAATCTGTTACTTGGACGGTTCCGTCTAGGTTTCCGTCTGCTGCTTCGTAGCTGTACAATATCGCTGGACGAACGACCCAAACGTCGAAGTCGGTGGTTTGAATGAGTCCGTCTTGGTTGAAATCTCCTGCGTATAAAGCGGCTTTGCCATCAGACATTGCTTTTAACTGCCCAGACCCAAATGCTTGATTTGTATTGGTGGTGAAATCGTAGGTTAGGATGGGTGCATTTGCAGTTATTGCGGTATTCGTCAATACATCTAAATGGTTTCGGTGACGGAGGCAAAAATAATACTCGCCTCCTTGCGCTAGGTCGAAAGTCAATGGTCCGCCCGTAGCATCTACAATTTGTCCGTTGCTTTTTAGTATTGCGGCTTTGCTTGCTATCGTTTGGGTGTTTCTGCCACCTGTGGTGTTGGGTGTTCCTTGCCTCACTTCTACCAAAACCCAGTCAATCATATCTGTTGGAATGCTGGTAAGTGATTCTGCTCCTGAATAATTGTAAGGTGCATCATAGTAAACTTGACTCAATGGAATGTAATTTGTTTGAGTTGCATTCATTAGTCCGGTATTAGTGTTATAGGAACCCTCTAAAAAGGCAGTCAGCTGAATTTCTGTTCTGAGTTTTGAAGAGACGTTAAATTTTACTTCAGCCAAACTTGCGCAACTATCTCCCCAAGTATTTAAAGCAGTAATCAAAACATATTGTGCTTGCAATCCTGCAAAATCGGGACCAGCAAAACCAGCGTAATTGGTAAGACCTGTTCCTTGTGGAAATGTGTAAGTTCCTAATTGGTACCAAGTAACACCATCTAAGGAATAATCAATGGCAACGTCTTTCATTCCTTTGCTAAGTGCTGTTGGTTCATTGGCGTTCCAAATGTGCGAATCTGCTAAAAAATAAGGAGAACCAAAATCATACATCAACCAGTAAGAGTTGCCTCTAGCTGCATTTGGGTTGGGACTTGTTTGGCAAGAAGTCCAAGCATCGTCTTTGTTACTTGAATGTTGATCCAACAAGCATTGCGCTTGTGTATTGGTGTTGCCAATTACAGTAAATAAAATAAATAAGGCTATTATTGATTTGATGCTATTTGATATATATCTTTTCATGGCACTCTTTTTTAAAGGATAAAACCAATTGGCGGATTGCTGGATGATGGAGCGTAAAAGTTACCGATATTGGGCAATACCAAACTCAAATCGCTGGGGCTTACCCCAAACCACAAAGCTAGCTCTGCAAAATATTCGTCTGCTGATGTTGTAGGTATAATGACACCTCTACCAACATCCAAACTGTTGTCCATATACAAATCAGGATATGTGCCATAAATGTCTCCACCTTTAACTCCTCCGCCCATCACAAGAGCGTTTCCACCCCAAGCGTGATCAGAGCCATTTCCGTTGGAAGTTAGGGTTCTGGCAAAATCTGAAATGGTAAATGTCGTTACATCATCTTGAATGCCTAACTCAACTGTTGAGTCATAAAACTCTTTCATTGCTTTACTAACAATACTCAACATGTATTCTTGGTTGTTGATCACTTCATCGTGGTGATCCCATCCTCCATAAACCACAAAAAATGTTTGGCGATTGGCTCCGAGCATCGTTCTTGCCGATATTGTTTTGGCAACCATTTCCAAGCTCTTAGATAAATCTGTGGTAGAAAAAGTCGTTGTAATTGGATTGATATTCATTACTGAGGTATTGAATAAATCGCTGGCATCTTGTGAGTTACTAATGATGTTGGCGTAGGTTTTTTCAAAAAGATTGAGGTAGTTGTGATCCATCAAACTGTCAATGGTTGCAGACCTTAATACTGCCCAAGCGTCATTATTATTGCCGTAATCCCATATACTTGTTCCAATACCTTCATTGGCATCCACAGCGTAGGCTGTTGTTAGATTGCCTGCTTGAAAGACATTGTTGCCACCCATTGAAATGCTCATAGAAACTTGCTGATTGGTATTCATACTCTGAAGGATGTCTGCCATTCGTCCGCCCCAACCAAGTGCCGCTCTTTTGTCTGGAATAGAGGTTTGCCATTGTTGAATCTGGTCTGAATGCGAGAACAAGCCTAGCGGTAATTCTACGGTTTCGTTAAATACTTGTGATTTTGTTGTTGGATGCACCAATGTGCCCACATTTGATATAAATGCAAGATTTTGGTTGTCGAATAATGTTTTTACTTCTGGCATAAATGGATGGATGCCATAATCTTTTCCATCACTGGTTAATGGTGTGATGGGCAGCAAACTATTTTGCGGCAATGCCAAAGTGGAACGTATGTCTTGATACTCTTGGTATTCTCCTGCTCCTCTTGGAACCAGCATGTTGAAGGAGTCATTTCCACCAGCCAATAAGATACAAACAAGTGCTTTGTAATCATTTACTGGACGGATATTAGAGGTTGCCATTGCACCTGCTAGTTTCAAATCAAACAAGGTTGAAAAAAGGGTGGAGGCTCCTATAGCAGCACAACTGGCTTGACCAATAAATTTTCTACGATTTATGTGTTTTTTACTCATAACTGGTTTATTTCAAGATGGCGTAATCGGGAGAAATCATAGTAAAATATATGGCAAATCTAACTATCCATTCTGAACTAGCCCACTGATTGGTACCATATTCCATTGCTGCATTTTTTATTACAGATCTGGTTCTGTCAGACATATTTCCATGTGTCAAGATGATGTCTAAACGATCTAAAAGTTGATCTAGTTCTGCATCCAAAATAGTTGGATTACTGGAAGTAATTAGTGCAAATTCATCTGTTAAATTTAAACTGGTGTAATCTGCATCGACAATGTTTTGATGGTTGGGTTGCCACTCAACAAATTCATCAAAAACCCAATCCCACAATGCCATGGAATGAACCAGATTAACATAATTTAAAGAGGTGGAAGAATTAAATATTTGAAATTCTGGAGCGAACAATGATAAGTCTGCAATGTCGCCGATTGGTTGGTAATCTGGTTGGAAAAAATTGAAAACAGAGGGCGAAGCCAATGGATGTTGTTCTTGCAGTCTGTTGAAATTCCAAGCTGAATTATAAAATCTTCCAAAACTATTATAAGCATTAAATGCACGGCAAGCGTGTGTATAACGAACGATGGGTTCTTTCAACATTCCGTGATGACTCACTGGCAACCAAGAGCAATCTCTCGCTTCTGAATCCATCAAAATAGCGCGAATGACAGCTTGCATATCGCCACGAATTCCTTGACCATTGTCATTAAAAATATTGCTTACTCTCTCAATATATTCGGGTGTTGGATTTGACTTTACCAATCGCTGAATCAGTTTGTAACCAATGAAGGGTCCAACATTTGGATGATTGTACAAATTATCAATGGCATTATTAACATCTTGCATGCCTGTTTGACCAGATGGAACGACTTGTCCATTGAGCAAATATTTAGCTCCTTGTTCATGCCAGCCTTCATACATTATCAAAGGCTGCGTTAAGTCTGTTGCCCAAATGCCTTCACCAAAATTAAAGGGGCCCCAAGCAGTGGCACCAGCTTCGTAAGCATGTCGTGACCAATCTGCACCAGCTAAGCCTGTAAATACTTTTGCAAACTCTCTAACGTCTTCGCTGTCATAGGTTGGAATAAAATCTCCAGCGGCTGTTGTTTTTCTACTTCCATCATTGTTCAATTCATATAAACCAATGGTGAAAAGTTGCATTATTTCTCTTGCATAATTTTCATCTGGATATCTGTTTAATGTTGGATTTGATTTTGGATTATTGGCATGACTCAAATAAAAACCCATCGTTGGATGCACGGTTACATCGTATAGAAGGTCTCTAAAATTTCCAAAGGCATTGTTGTACAACATTTCATAATAATCTACTTGACCCTCTGCATAATCAAATAAGCTCGATTTTTCAGAAACAACAAAAATTTCACTTAAAGCCAATGCAACTCTGTCTCTTAAAAGGTCATTGCCTGTCATAGCAGATTCCCACCAAACATATCGGAAATATCCCCACGTACCAAAATCGTCTGGCAAACCTCCATCCGCAACAAACTGGCTGTAAGCTGCAACTGCTAACGTATCATCTAAATGTTTAAGGAAGCCGTATCCTCCTTGATTGAATTGTTCATCCAACCACTGAGAAAAACCAACTTGATTGACGTAATCAATGGTTTCGTAATCGGCTCCTAGAGTGGCGTGAGCGAGGAAACGAGAAGCAGCGAGTTGGTCGGGCTGTAAGCCTGCCGCATTGATGGTATTGATGCCGTTTGATGAAAGGTTGTTGTTGCTGCTGGTTACCGTTACATTGACCGTATGACCAGCCCCTAAATAATCTTGGTATTGTTGAGCAAAACAAATGTTTCCAACGAATAAGATGAAACAGAAAGTGAGTAAGTTTTTCATAAGCAGATTCAATGGGTTATGAAAATTAAAACAAAAATTAAGTTAATTATTTTAACGATAAAATCTGCATTATTGCTACAGCAATTTATTCTTTGAAGTAAGTTTTAAACATTTTGTAAAATAAATTACGAAATTTCATATATATAAACGTTAAAAAGTAAAAGCCATAACATTAAATGCTATGACTTTCATTTGAATATATTTTGAATAATACGAATTGAATATATAATGTCGTATAAAACTTTAAAAATCAGTTTCTCGGTACATCACTTGTTATGATGAAAGCAGGAGAAAGCAAAGTGTTTTCTGGATGCAACAAAACATTAAAAAACAGGTCGTTGGCATCGTTGTTAATTCCCTGATAAATGATTTCACCATCCATATTTACATCAGATGTTTTGTAGCCTTCTGTTATATAATGAGATTGATATTGTATGTTGTTTGGATCTGATAAGACATCAAAAAATATAGTGTTTATATCGTTGTTGTTTCCTTGAAAAATAATTTTGTTATCTCCATTTAAATCGCCACACCAAAGAGCATTGTAACCGCCTAAGTTAATTTGTGCATTGTTGCCAAATGTGGCAGTATTGGTATTTGTAAAATTGATGGATTGGGTAGATCCAAGTTGAATGGGCTGGGCAGTCATAACAGGTAAATGGTTTCTATGTTGGATGCAGATGTAATAATTGCCAGGCGGAACCTGGGCGGCAGACAATGAAGATTGTCCATCGGTAAAAACAACATCGCCATCTCTCTGAAGTAAGGCAGCTCTTGAGGCGACAATGGTCTCTGTATTATTTGCGGGACGGAACTCAATCAGCACCCAGTCAACTATTGCATTTTGTCCCGTAAGGTTTAGTACGCTTGTATTCTCAATTCTTTCTCCACCATTGTGGTTAAACTTAGGATCTCCAGAAAAAGGTTCATCCATAGGAATAAGCCCTTTTGTTCTTAAATTTTCAGTCATTAAACTGCCATTTCCAGTATCGGCTGCCTGTAATTTCATTTTCAATCCAAGTTCACAATCGGTACATAAGTTACTGTCTCCGAGATTGAATTTAATTTCTGCCAAACTTGCGCAATTATTTCCCCAAGTAGTGACGACGGTAATTAAAACGTACCTAGCATTTGTACCACCAAAATTAGGACCCGCAAAACCTTTGTAGGTATTGGTTCCTGGAGCTTGATTAAACTGATAATTTCCAAGCTTAGTCCAAGTGTTGCCATCTAGAGAATAATCAACAATAATATCTTTCAAGCCTTTATTGGTTGCTCCTTGTTCATTGGCATTCCAAACACGGGTGGTTGTCAAATTATAAGGTGCTCCAAAATCATACATGATCCAGTGGCTATTTGCACGAGCTGGATTTGGACTGGCTTTTGTTTGGCAAGAAATCCAAGAATCTTTCCAAACATTGGAGTGTTCATTGGAAGCACATTGACCAACTAAATCCCATTCACCAAAAGTAAAAAATAAAACAAATAACGTAGCTATAATATTTTTCATTATACAAATTTTAAAGAATGAAACCAAGTGGCGGATTAGTTGCTGAAGGCGCATAAAAATTGGCGATATTAGGGAGTACCAAATTTAAATCACTTGGACTTACTCCAAACCAAAGTGCAAGTTCTGCAAAATATTCATCTGCGGAAGTAGTAGGTAAAATGACACCTCTTCCTTTGCCAAGTTCTACATTGCTGTCTAAATACAAGTCTGGATAATTGCCATAAATTTTCTTCCCTTTAACACTTCCACCCATAACGATAGCATTTCCTCCCCAAGCGTGATCGGAACCTTTTCCATTCGAAGTAAGGGTTCTTGCAAAGTCGGAAATAGTAAAACTGGTTACTTCATTTTGAACACCCAAAGCTACTGTTGAATCGTAAAACTCTTTAAGGGCACTGCTCACAACACCCAGCATACCTTCCTGAGTATTTATCAATTCTTCGTGATGATCCCATCCACCAAAAACAATAAAAAATGTTTGGCGACCAACATCTAATAAGGATCTTGCGGCAATGGTTTGAGCCACCATTTTTAAACTTGTAGAAAGTTCTGTTGGCGAAAATACGGTATTGATAGGGTTTGTATTCATAATAGCTGCATTAAAAATATTGCTTGCTTCTTGTGAATTTTTAATAATATCAGCATAGGTAGCATCAAACATATTTGCATAGGTTTGATCCATCAAATTATCAATTGTGGCGGATCTTATCATGTCCCAATTGCTTGCTGTGTTGTTGTAGTTTCTAATGCTTGATCCCATTTGAGATTCTGGGTCTACAGCGTAAGCGGTTGTACGACTCCCTGCTTGATAAATATTGTTTCCATTCATTGAGATACTCATAGAAACTTGCTGGTTGTTGTTCATGCTTCGGAGAATGTCAGCCATTCTTCCGCCCCAACCAAGTGCGGCTCTTTTGTCCGGGATAGAGGTTTGCCATTGCTGTATTTGATCGGCATGAGAAAACAAACCAAGTGGCAAAGGAACAGATGCATTGTTGTATTGCGTT
>JAHDGP010000043.1:2739-17166 GCA_020627525.1 Bacteroidota bacterium | reverse complement strand
ATATATTTCGTAAAAAAATGTGAGAAAATTATCACTACAAAATTTTGACTATCAATTACTTAAAACAGTAACACCAAGTAGCTAAAAGAAAAATTTAAATATTCATATTATTACATATGTCACATTAGGTACAAACAAATAGCTTACTGTAACTTGCATATTCATTATCAAGTAAATACGATAAAATCCTCCTCTACCTAATTAGCCTAACTTAATTGTAAGTCTTTGTGTATAAGTCTTACAAAATGCCCTCAATTTTTCATTTGACAGGTTAAGTTAAGTATGAAATCCATTTCTAACCGATTGAAAGATCACTACTTAATAGAGAAATGAGAAAAGTATTCATCATATTGTTTTTATTTGCACTGGCAACATTCATACAAAAAAGTATCAAACCCGGTTATGGGCAATCCACGACTCCACCTACTGCATGTACAGGAGCACCTGGAGAAACAACTTGTTTGGCTTGCCATAGTAATGCGCAAAATGGTGGATCACTCACAATTTCTGTAGATGATGGCATTCAAGAATATGTTCCCGGGCATACTTACCTTATTGATCTAAATATTAATGCTCCGTCGCAAGCGTTTACCAATGCTTATGGATTTGAAATAACTGCTAGAAATCAAGCGAACAATGTTGTTGGAGAATGGATAGCTAGTAATCCAAATACAATTATTTTAGATCAAGGAAAATATTTGAGTCATTACAATGCCAATTCCAGCAATCAGAATGGTCATTATTTATTAGAGTGGAAAGCACCAGATACGGGACAAGGTTCTGTCAGCTTTTACGCTAGTGCCATAGCCGGTGATGGCGATGGAACAACAAGTGGAGATGCCGTTGTAAATGCAGTTGAAATATTAACGCAAGATCCAGATACACACGAACAGAAAGATTACTTTGTCAGCTTAAAAGTATATTTAGAAGGCCTCTATGATGAAAGTACCGGATATATGAAAACTGATTTAAGAGACAACCATTTGATTCCAAAAACACAACCATTTAATGTGCATCCCTATTACTATGACAGTGTTGTACACGTGGGGACTGTTCCTCAAGGTGTAGTTGATTGGGTTTTGGTTGAAGCTAGAAATGGTATTCCAAACTTGATATTTCCAGGTACTGAAAATCTAGAAGTGCATTTAGGTTTCTTAATGAAAGACGGAAGTATAAAAGCATTGGATGGTGTTTCGCCAATTATTTTCAAAAACTTGCAGCCTGATTGTTATTATTATTTTGCTGTGAGGCACAGAACGCATTTAGACATCTTTACGTCTGAACCTACAAGTACATTTTATGATGTAATGGCTTATAATTTCACAACAGGATTAGACAAAGCTTTTGGAACAAATCAAATGAAACGTTTACCTGATGGAAAGTATGCCATGATTTCCGGTGACTACGATGGCAATGGCGTTATCAATAGTGGAGATTACAACAACTGGAGACAACAAAATGCTTTAATCTTTGAATATGTCCAATGGGATGGTGATGGTAACGGAATCATTAACAACCTAGATTACAACTTCTGGTATCAAAATAGAGGTAAAATCTGTTGTTCAGAAGTGCAGTATTGAGTTATGAATTTTGAGTGATGAGTTATGAGTTTTTTTTGCTTGTGGTAAAAAGTTTAAAAAAATAATCTGTGTATTCCGTGGTAAATTTTGAGGGATGAGTTCATTTAAGAATGTGTTAAAGCCTTCGGCTTTGGTAAAAAAAACAAAATTCGATTTCGGGAAAAAATTGTTTTTTCACTTTAGTCTTGAGCAGGAAATTTAGTACTGCTCTCGACTGAAATCGAGAAAAATTCTGATTTTTGAAACATTAATTCAAATATTACGAAAAAATAATTACAACAATTCGGGAAAATTGTTTCACATTAAGTCGGAAATAGATTACTGTTTCTGACTTTTTTTGCGAAGTGGTCAAAAAATCTTCTAAAATTACTTTCCCAGTCTTTAATACGAATTTGAATATATAATGTATTATAAGCACTAAAACACTTTCCTCTATTTTTTTCCGCACTTGTCTGTTAATTGTTGCTTGGAAGTATATACCATTATTCCTACTGCATCTGTACCAAAAGGTGCCTCTCCAAAATGAATAACTCAAATTGAAAGATCACGCCTTAATCTCTGCATTCATTAGTTCTTCTATTTCTTCTGCATCAACAGGAATATCATTTGATAAAACAAAAGGATCATCTGCTGTAACCAGAATATCATTCTCTAAACGAATTCCTAAGTTTTCTTCAGGAATGTAAATGCCAGGCTCACAAGTAAAGACATTTCCCGCCTGCATTGGTTTGTGATGACTTCCAACATCGTGTACATCCAGACCAAGATAATGTGAAGTACCGTGCATAAAGTATCTTTTATAGGCGGGCATATTGGGATTTTGATTCTTAATATCTTCTTTTGAAATCAATCCTAAACCGATCAGCTCTGATTCCATTACTTTACCAACTTCTTTGTGATACTCTTCCAACAATGTTCCAGGACGCAACATATTTGTAGCTTCGTTCATTACTCTCTGGACAGCATCGTAAACAGCCCTTTGCCTATCCGTAAACCTACCACTAACGGGAATCGAACGCGTTATATCAGCAGCATAATTGGCATATTCCGCACCAAAATCCATCAAAATAACATCACCTGCTTGGCATTCCTGATTGTTGTCAACATAATGCAATACGCAAGCATTTTTACCAGAAGCAATGATTGAATTATAAGCTGGTCCTGTTGCTCTGTTTCTTATAAATTCATGAAGGATTTCAGCTTCTATTTCATGTTCATGCACACCTGGTTTGACAAATTTAAGAATCCGTCTAAATGCCTTATTCGTAATATTGATAGCTTCTTCGATCATTTCGACCTCGTAACGGTGTTTCACTGATCTGAGATCAGCCATGATTGGAGCGGATCTATACAGTTTGTGTAGAGGGTATTGTTCTTTTATTGCTCTTGCAAATCGCAAATCTTTATACGGAACGGAAGAGTCATACCTGCCATGTTCGTTTAAGTTTAAATAGCAGCCATCCGCTAAATTCATCAGACCTGGAAAAATTTTATCAAAATCTTCAATCCATTTTACTTTTGTAATACCTGATGTTTCTGTCGCTTCACTTTGCGTGTATTTATGTCCTTCCCAGGTTGCGATGTAAGCATTGGTTTTACGAACAAATAACACTTCTTCGAAACCTTTTTTGGGGCAACCTGGATATAAAATCAAAATAGATTGTTCTTGATCAATCCCTGTTAAATGAAAAAAATCTGAATTTTGCCTGAAAGCATGAAAGCCATCGGCACTTCTAGGCATTTCATCATTAGAGTTAAATATAGCAATGGTATTAGGAGCCATATTTTTAACAAATAAATCTCTGTTATTGATAAACAATCTAACATCAATTGGATAATACTTCATCATATAAATTTTGATCAAAACAAAAAAAGCATCTTGCTTATGCGCTACACGCAGTAAACAAGATGCAATTTAATGAACTTAATGGAGTATTTTTACCAGAAATCAGGTTTTATTATAGAAGTAGATTAAAAAATCGATTTTTACAACAAATGAATTCTATTTTAACATTTAACTAATTGTTTTTCTGGGAAAACTAAAACTGATTATTGCCCTCAAGTCCGAGAGTTTAGGAATCCATAGTTTACCACCATTTTGTTCCACTAAACTCTCACAATAACCAATTCCGAGGTGGTAATTAGGATTTTCTTTTATTTCTGGATCTGATTTCAATTGAATATTTGGAAGCGGATTACTATTATTCACATCATAAATTGTAAACACATATGACTCTTTTGTTTCAGATAGCTTTAACTTTACAACTGGATTCGAATCATCATTATCATTCATAACAATAATTAATATATTTTTCAGCAAACTAAAAAACTGTTCTTCATTGCCAAAAATTTCGGGCAATCTATCAACTGCAATCAAACAGTTTCTTTCAATAATTTCCGAATCTAATTCATACAATACTTTAGAAATAACTTTATTCAAATCAACCATTTCTTTTTTCAAAAGGTTATTGTTTGAATTAATATAAGATTCGATGCTACTGACCACTTTTGAAAAATATTTCAGCTCTTTTCCAAGCTCTTCCATTTTTTCAAAATTGGCATTTTGACTATTCAAATCCCCTTTTATTTCATCGTATTTATTTTGTACTTCATCGGCACACTTTTTCAAATTGTTGATTAGTCCACCTGATATTATTTTAACATTGCTTTCCAACTTTTTGAAATCTTGCAAATGAATATCTGTTAAGTATTTTTGCTTTAGCAATTCTTTTTCAAGCGCTCTTTTTTCCTTGACAAAAGTATTCGAACGGTTTCTGTATAAATGCTTAATTTTTTCAAACAAGGCTTGCGATAAAACTTCGTTTTCTTGATTAATAAAATCTGATTGTTGTTTTGCCAGTGTACTTTTTTTACTGTAATACAATGCAGATTCATACTGTCCTTTACTTTCGTAAATATTTACTAATATTTCGCAGACAGACTCGTAGTAATCTTTATCGCCATTGGCTTCAAATTTTTCTATTACCTGAGTTAAATATTCTACAGCCTGATCAAGATTTTCATCCTGAATACATTTTTGTGCTTTTGAACTCAGTGCGCAAGCAGTTACTAAAGAATTTTCAGATAGCTCTGCCTGATATAATGCTTCTTCCAAAAATAGGCTTGCTTTTTCGGGATTGTTGTTTTCACTTTGTAATCTACTCATTTTATAAAGTATTTCTGATGATGTTTTGGAAAATCCATGGGTGTGGCAAATTTCGAGGGCACTATTAAGTTTAATAAATGCATTTTCCCCATTGCTATTGTTTTTTTGTATATCTGCCCAAATGATATATGTCAGGGCAGTTTCTTTTTGACATTTGTTTTGAAAAAATAAATTATTGGCGATTCTTATAGAGTCTTCAGCCTTTTCTAAAGCCCCCATTTTAAAGTATACCTCACTAAGGCTGGTCATTAAGTGAGCATTTCGAATCATTCCGATTTTACTATTCATCATTTCAATACCCACCAACTTTTGACCAAGGTCATAAATTTTCAAAGCATCTTTGGTCTTATTGATTTTTTGAAATGTGTTTCCAATACAAAGTAAAACTAGGAGCGCGTCTTCGTCAGAAGAAACATTTTTAAGAGACTTTAAAAAGAAATTGATTGATTGATTGTACTCACCACTAACAAGATGAAGATAACCGATAATACAGTTAATATTAACCATCCAGGCGGATTGTTCATTTAGAAGATCAAGTGCCTTATAAAAATAACCTAAAGACTTTTTAAAATCTCCTTCTTTTGCTGAATTTATTCCTGATTTGTAGTTGTTATAAATTCTAGAGAGCTTTGGGTCTAATTCACTAAAAGACTCAATCTCTTCTTTTGACAAATTTGTATCAAAAGCCTCATAAGAAGTAAAGGCATTATATATATTGGAGCTTTGCTTTAGGTGTTCGCAAAACTCATCTGTTATGGCACTGTTGGACAGTATCATTGACATAATGTTTTCAAATTAGTTTGTAAAAATATTGGCGGGATTGTGGAAAATGTACTCGCAGGTTTGGTAAGTCCTACGAGTACTATGCTTTCCATAAAAAGTTATATAAAAACCAGCTTAAAAAGCTAATCAATACATTCAAAATAAATAAAAAAACCATTAATAAACATCGTAGAAACGATCAGTAGGATATTACTGAGGAGGTGCTTAAATTAACAGCTTGGCATTGGCTAATTATACGGCAAACGCTTTGAAAAGGTTTGTAAAGATTCTTAAAACTAATTCAGTAAGTTATTAACATTTTGAAGCAAACATCAATATTTATTGATATATGTATGTTATTTTTTCTTAATACATTTAGACAAAAAACATCCAAAATATAAAATAAATGACACTTATATTATAGAAATGAACTTATTACATGTTAGAAATAAGTATCCTATCTGAACAAATCCTCTATGTCTTCTCTCTCTAATGATTTGATAAAACTACCTTCAGTACTGATCAAATCAGTAACCAAAGCTTTTTTACGATCTTGCAGTTTTAGTACCTTTTCTTCAATACTATCTTTACAAATCATTTTATAAGAAAATACTTTCTTATTTTGCCCAATACGGTGTGTTCTGTCAATCGCCTGAGACTCCACCGCAGGGTTCCACCACGGGTCAACCAAGTAGACATAATCGGCTTCGGTAAGATTTAGTCCAACCCCACCCGCTTTCAAACTGATTAAGAACACCCTACACGATTCATCATTCTGGAAACGTTTGACACTTGCTTCACGTTCATGGGTTTTACAAGAACCATCCAAATATTCAAGAATAACACCATCATCCTCTAGACGTGTTTTTATCAATTGCAACATTTTGACAAACTGGGAGAATATCAAAATTTTATGTTGACCTGTTTTTTCTTTAACATGCTCTGAAAGCATATTTATTTTTATCGAATCAGCTTCAAAAGCTCCTTCAACATTGTTTACCAAATTAGGAGCATCGCAAATTTGTCTCAATTTCAACAATCCTTCCAAAACGTGGAAACGTGTTTTATTTATTCCATCCGTCTTTATCTTTTTCAAGATGCTGTCACGGTATAAGTTTTTGTAGCTATCGTAAACCTTACGTTGTTTTTCACCCATTTCGCAAAACAACAATGACTCTGTTTTTTCAGGAAGTTCTTTTGCCACTTGCGCTTTTGTTCTTCTCAATAAAAACGGATACACCAATTTTTTCAATTGCTCTACCTTGTTTTTATCTCCCTCTTTGTCGATTGGTTTGGAAAACTCTTCTTTGAAAAAACGCATACTGCCCAACAGACCAGGGTTCAAGAAATTCATTTGCGCAAACAAATCAAAGGTATTATTTTCTACAGGCGTTCCTGTCAATACCAACCGATTGAAAGCCTTCAATAAACGTACCGCTTTGTAACGTTTGGAGTTTGGATTTTTTATGGCTTGTGATTCGTCTAAAACAATGTAGTTAAAGTTGAAATCTTTAAGTATTTCTGTATCTCTTACTAAAATTCCGTAGGTAGTTATAACTAAATTATAGTTGTTAAAACTTTCCGTTGTCTTAGCACGATCAGATCCTCTGTGAATCAAATAACTCATATTAGGACTGAACTTTCTAATTTCATCCTGCCAGTTAAAAATCAAAGAAGTTGGTAAAACAATCAGGTTTGTTTGATTTGGATTAATGTCTATCCTACTTTGCAAAAATGTCAATACTTGCAAGGTCTTACCCAGTCCCATATCGTCAGCCAAACAACCGCCCCAACCAAATTCATCTAAGAAACACATCCAACTGTAACCACTGATTTGATAGTCTCTTAATTCTGCTAAGATATTTTCAGGTTTATCAGCAGGTTCAATTTTATCAAAATTCAATAATTTTTGTTTCTTAACCTCCAGTTCTTTAATCAACTCAGTGTTGTCAATTTGATCAAACAAAACATCCACCAAAGAAAAATGAAGCTTAGAAACCTTCAAAGAATCCTTTTCTACTTCGCCCATTTTGAACAAAATAGCATTTTCTTTTATCCAATCCTCTGGCAACAAGCCGAGGGTTCCGTCCCCTAAACGCACATAATTTTCGTTTCGACTTATAGCCTTTTGCAATGTTTTTAAATCCACAATTTGATCACCAAATCGCACTTCCATCTTTACATCAAACCAATCTATACCTGAAGAAGCTTGTATATTAAATTCGGGTTTGTGTTGATTGTATTTAAATTTTTGGAGCTTTTCAAAACCAAAAACAGTTATATCATTTTCTCTAAAAAATTCAAAGGCTTGAAAAAACCATCCCTCTTGTAATAGCTGATTTATCTGCAAAGCATAAAAGCCCAACTCAGATTGTTTTGGAAATTCTGTATGCAAGCCAATCAATTCTTTCTTAAATGCATTTTCTTCAGATGTATTTCTCACATACTCTTTTATGCTTGTAGAGTCTTGCGAATTTGGAACAATTATCTTTTCATTTCCATATAGATCAACCTCCACTTCACCGTTATATTTCACCTTTGGTCTAAATATCAAAAAGTCATCCTTTTCTTCAATGTAAACTTCTTTTTCTATTGTACTTTCAGCTACCAATTCTATATCCAATTCAATGTCCATTTGAACATCGTATTTTTTCATTAATGGTATTAAGAAATCCTTATAAAAATCCCAAAAAGCAGTTCTGTTGATTTTAAATTCTTTCTTACTGATGAATGTTTTAACCAAAGAAGCAGTTTCAACACTGTCAAAACAGTGGATTGTATCTTCGTATTGAACAAACAAAAAGCTCTTTAAATTTAGCTTAGACAGTTCCATTCTATCCTCCTGAACAGTAATCCAGGGACGGAAATAAATAAAACTATCATCTGTGGTTAATTCAAATGATAATTTTGGAGTTTCCAACGAAATATCAAAATGCGTATAATTTGCTCTTTTGATACCTTTGTTTTTTAACAGTTCGCCTGTAATCCTTTCCTCTAATAAAGGAAGCAACTTTCTATATTGTCCTAGTAAATAAGCTTGGGCACTTAAGAAAATATCCTCCGTCATATTATTATAGAAAAAATAAGAGGATTCTTCTTGTCCAAAGTGATTGGCAATGCTGTATTTACTAATTTTGTTTAAATAGTAATTAATTTGATAAGATGTTTCGTCTTGCGGAGGCAAAATCTCAGAAACGACCTCATTAAAATCTTTCAATCCCGATTTAAAGCGGTTGCCATCATCATTGACCTTACCCACTAATCTAATAATGCTTATATCTGGAATTTCTTTGTCTTTCGAAAAATAAAATCCGTAACCCATTTCCCATTCGGCATTCCAACCCTTTGTGGTGTTCAACGAATTCAATAATTCAACAGGAAAAGCAGTGTTTGCAAGCTTTTTGGAAACTCTTAACCATTCATTTTTAGAAGTTATTTTTTGGATGGATTTGTCCAATACCCTCAAAGACAATCTGCCATTTTGAAAGGTAAATCTAAATTTGTCTTGCCATTTGTCTTCTAAAGTAAAGCCATATTCAGCAAGGAGTTCTTTTTTTTCGTTTGAATGATCTTTTAACTGCTCAAAAACATATTCTCCTTTGAGTTTTCGGATAAAAAGCAAAGAAGCTATTTTGTGTTCACACAGTTTATACTCATTATTATCACAATTACAATTGGTTTCAAGCTCAGAGTTGTCCTTTCTTTCAATAGAAACTTTATACCATTTAACACCATCGAAAACTTCCACAGTAACTTTAGCATCTATTACCTCCAGTTTCTCAACATAGCCAAACTTGAGATAAGTTTCGGCCTTGCTGACCAACTTTCCAGAAGTATTGGCATAATTGATTAAGTGAGAAATCTTTGTTAATTTAACAATTGTCTTGTTATCCCCTGGTTGTTTTGCTTTTGTTGGAATTTCATCAACTTCCGTGTCTTCAACTTCTTCCCCTTCCACCTCAACTTCCTCTTCAGGCAATTCAAACAATTCATCAAAATCGTTTTCCAAAACCATCAAAGCAGCGACTTGATGCTTGCAAACAGGTCCCCAATCGTAAGGACATGTACAAGTACTGCTTATTTTTTTTGTGAAAATATTGTACACACGAACATCATATTCATCATATGCTGTAGCGTTAGAGACTTTCAAGTGAGCCGTTTCATCTTTTCTACTTGAAGTTATTACCCTCCAATTATCTGATTTATAAATACTCTTACCTCTATTTTTAATTGTCGTAGATGCGCTTCTTTTTAAATAAGCGATGATACTACTATTGTCATAAACTCTCACTCAGTATAATATTTTGAAGGGAATCAAACAGCCTGAAAAATGACACAACCCAATACCCAAATAGATTAAAATTTACCAATCCGCAAAATTAGAATCTATTCACGTCAAAAACTATTTTAGTAGGAAAAATTATTAAAGATTTAACAAAAAATATCATCCCGCAATCATTCCTGCAATAGTGGCTGTCATAAAACATGCAACTGTTCCACCAATTAATGCCAAAATGCCCAATTCTGAAAGAGTTACTCTTTGACCAGGCGCTAACGCTCCTATACCTCCAATTTGAATGCCAATTGATGAAAAGTTAGAAAAGCCACATAGGGCATAGGTTGCAATTAGTACTGATTTAGGATCTAAGTCTCCACTCATTTCACCTAAGGAAATGTAGGCAACGAACTCATTTATAATCGTTTTTTCGCCTAAAAGCTGCCCTACAGCAAAAATATCCTGGTTTGGAACACCCAGCAACCAGGCAAAAGGTGCAAATAAAACTCCAAAAATTGTTTCTAATTTGAATCCAGAAAATTTTCCACCACTCCAGTCTGCAATGTGTTCATTAAAGGACATTCCCCCCCAAGCGAGATTCGAGCCTATCAAATCAAACAATATACCATTCGCCATTGCAATCAATGCAACAAAAACCAATAACATAGCTCCTACGTTAATCGCGAGCTTTAATCCGTCAGTAGTTCCCCTTGTTATTGCGTCTAAAACATTCGAACCAATTCGATCTTGTGGAACAGACAAGTCTTTTTGTACATCATCTTTATTGGTCTCTGGAACCAAAATTTTAGCGGCAACAATAGCCGCCGGAGCCGACATTATTGAAGCAGATAATAAGTGTGTGGCAAATTTTAGCTGTTCAGCAGGATCTTCTCCCCCTAAAAATCCAATAAAGGCAGCAAAAACACCTCCTGCAATGGTCGCCATTCCGCCTGCCATCAACGCCATCATCTCAGATCGAGTCATTCCATCTAAATAATGCCTGATTAATAAGGGCGACTCTGTCTGTCCCAAAAAGATATTTCCAGCCGCAGCCAAACTTTCAGGTCCCGACAAGCCCATTGTCTTGCTAAGAATCAGTGCAAAGACGTAGACAATTTTTTGTAAAATCCCAAAATAAAATAAAATAGCTGTAAAAGCAGAAAAGAAAACAATGGTGGGCAATACTTTTATAGCAAAAATATATCCCCAAGAAGTATCCGTAGCATTAACCAAATCGCCAAACAAAAATTTTGCTCCAGCATCTGTATAACTTAAAATAGCTGTAAAAATACTAGCAACATATTCAAACATCATTCGCACGAAAGGCACTTTCAATATTAGAATGGCAAACAATAACTGTAAAAAAATTCCAATTCCAACCAGCTTCCAGTCAATTTTTTTCTTATTTGTGCTGAATAAATAGGTAATGGCAATTAATCCAATTATTCCTATTACTCCTCTTAAAATGTCCATAATACTGGTTTAATTTTGTAAGAATCATCAAAAACAACTAAGTGATAAGATCAAATTAACATACACAAACATTTTTCACAAAATACTAGTTATCAAAACTTTGAATTCTGTTTTGATGGCCATTAAATTGGTCTTATCACTTACCACCTTTGGGTATGGTTTATTCATTAATAATTCTGCTGCAATCTTGTTTCACGAATTTATAAAAAAATACAAAACTCTTGCCACAATTTACAATATTTTGTTATTCCTCTTATATTCGTACTATTACTGTAATTTTTTGATAAATTTCTTATCATTTTACCAAAAGACCGCCTATTGAATACTAAAGTTGCATTTTTGTTTGTTATTGCTCTATTTTTCTCATGTAAATCAATGGAAAATATAGGTCAATATTCAAATTCACAACCACAAAACTCTTTTTATTCTGAAGATAGATTGGTTTACAACAATAAAGTATACAAAGAAAATATACAAACTGCTCTCCTGCATCCAATCAATCAACCTATTTCTTACCCAATAATTGAACTAAATGGCAATACCCAACTAGAAATTTCATTTGATGATTTAGATGGTGATGCAAAAAATTATTCCTACAATATCATTCACTGCGATGCCGATTGGACACCGTCTGACCTTTCTCCATTTGACTATATTGACGGATTTACAGAAGATACCTTTGACGATTATCGCTATGCATACAACACTTTGCAAAGCTACACCCAATACAGAGCATTTATCCCTAATAACAGATTGAAATTTTCAAAATCTGGTAACTATCTTTTAACAGTTTTTGAAGACAATGATCCTGAAAATGTCGTTATAACAAAACGTTTTATGGTTTTTGAAGACCGCTTGTCAATGAGCTCAAACGTTTTGCGTCCCAACATTAGCAGATATTTACCTACACATCAAAGATTGAGTTTTACAGTTGATCATGGAAACTTAAAAGGTGTGAGTCCAATGACAGATTTTAAAGTTTTCGTTTTGCAAAATGGCAGATGGGACAATGCAATAAAAAATTTAAGACCACAATTTATAAGAAACAAAGAGTTGGTTTATGATTATAGCGATCAATCACTGTTTAGAGCTGGAAAAGAATTTCGTTTTTTTGATTTTAGAGACCTACAATTTTCAACACAACGTGTCAAAGAAACTTGGCAAGAAAAAGATCAAAACCACATAAAAATAGAAACAGACGAAAAAAGACCGACTGACCGTTATAGTTTTTGGAAAGATATGAATGGGCAATATTATGTAGGAAGATATGGCGGATTCACAAGAGTAGATGCAGATTATGCTTGGGCACACTTTACATTATCCTTGGATGAACCTATTTCGACAGGCAACGTTTATATCTTTGGAGCATTGAGTAATTGGATGCCACAAAAACGGTTTCAATTGCATTATGATTATGAAGCAAAAGCTTATAAAGCATCTGCATATCTTAAACAAGGCGTGTATAATTACCAATACGTTATTTGGGAAGATGGCAGTGCTGAAATAAATGATCAAGAGCTAGAAGGCAATCATTGGGAAACGGAAAATAGCTATTTAATTTTAGTTTACTTTAGACCCTTCAATGCTCGTTATGATCAGTTGATTGGAATTAAGGAAGTTAATTCTAGACGTTACTGAGTGATGAATTAGGAGAGATGAGTTATGAATTAGGAGGGATGAAGTTTGAGATTGCAATACAAATAAAATTAATAATTGAAAATAATGCTTTGTGCATTATGAATGTGAAAAGAATATGAATTTAAAAGAACCAGCAAAAGGCAGAATGCTAATATCAGAGCCATTCTTATATGACCCCAATTTTAAAAGAAGTGTAATTTTATTGTGTGAACACAACAATGAAGGATCATTTGGTTTGGTATTGAATAAAAAAATGGATATTAGACTGGAGCAAGTCTTACCAGAAATGGATATGGACGTTCCAGTTTTTCAGGGCGGACCAGTTGAATTAAATACACTGCATTTCTTACATACCGTACCAGATCTTTTCGAGGACTCGACAAAAGTTACGGAGCACATATATTGGGGAGGCGATTTTGAACGCTTAAAGTTTCTCGCGAGCACTAAACAATTGAGTCATAACAATATCAGGTTTTTTATTGGTTATTCTGGTTGGGGAGAAGGGCAATTGAAAGCTGAAATTGGTAAAAATTCATGGTACATTACCGACGGAGAGATAAACAATTTCTTTTTGGAAGATGATGAACAATACTGGAGAACAGTATTAGAGGATATGGGTGGAAAATTTAAAGTTATTTCCAATTTCCCAGAAGACCCTTCTTTGAATTAAGTGGTCTTATCATTTAACAGACAAAAATGAATCCAACTAATAACATAAAGAAAAGGCACTCGCAAAGTTGGGAGTTGGACAATATTTTTATTTCTCACAATATTATTGACTACAATTCCTTTGACAAACAAAAGTCGAAAAACGACACGGAATATGTCAGACTACATTTTGGATTAAGTGGCAGTTATGATTTCAGTTTTGCTCAATTGAATAGTTCTTATTCTTTATCGGGGCACCACAATAATATCATGTATTCTAATGGATTGGAAATTGAGGTATTTAATAAAAGTAAAAGAATAGAGACCTTTGGAGTTAACTTTGAGACAAGTGCATTTATTAATATTGGTCAAAATGGCAATGATCCATTAAAAAGATTTACGGAAAAGGTTGTGAACAAAGACAACTCCATCCTATCAGAAAGTTGGCGGACGAATAATTTCAAAATTCAGGAAGTCATAAATGAAATCATCCATTGTTCATACACCAATGAATTAAAAGATTTGTTTTTACTTTCAAAAAGTATTGAGTTGTTGGTATTGCAAGCTGAGTTGTATGAAAAACAAATGGAGCAGCAATTTATCAAATCGCAAAAAGACAAAAACAAGCTAATCGAAGCGAAAGAAATATTATCCCACAAATTAGACAATCCACCAACAATAATAGAACTTTCAAAGTTGGTAGGTATAAATGAATACAAATTAAAGAGAGGGTTTAAAGAGTTATTTGGAACGACTGTATTTGGTTATATTCACAATCGAAGAATGAGTTTGGCAAAAAAATTACTCCTAGGCACAGATAAGTCTGCCAAAGAAATCGCTTTCGAAATAGGCTATAGTTCTCCGCAGTATTTTTCAAATGCTTT
>JAHDGP010000043.1:0-2639 GCA_020627525.1 Bacteroidota bacterium | reverse complement strand
TCCTTTTTACGCAATTCAACATTCAATTTGGACAAGCAGTTCTTAGTAGCTGATTTGTGAACATTCTCATAAAATATTGGAAGAAACCAACATTCAATTGTATGTATAGAAATGGCAAAAATTATTCTATCCTTGTACTCTTCTAATATTTCTGGTTGAATGCGTCTTTTTAAAACTTCTAAAACATCTTCATATAATTCTGCAACTGTTTTTTCTTTATTATCTGCATTTGTATGACTAACATCAAACGGCTTCGTTTGAGATTGGTCTGTATCAATTTGGATTACAAGATAATCATTCTCAATCAAAGCATCCATTAAATCTTCGTGCTCACAATATTTAAGCACCTCATTCCATCCTCCAATAGTGGTTTGTTTACCACCATATATCAAGGGTTGAATTTGGCGTATATAAATTTCTTCATCTTTGAAAAACCTATTGATGATGTGTTTAAGAACTCTATGTTCAGATATTCCTTCTGTTACAAGTCCAAATTTCTTCATTACGTATACTATTAAAAATTTACTAGAAGTTTTCTGGTAAGCCACCTATAAATCCCTTTCTCCATATCTCCGAAAGGTTCTTTCTTCTTTTGGCATTGTATCCAATGCGATTAGCTACAGTATACCCTTTTTCATTTCTACTAACAACAAACAAACGGTGATCATCATTTTCCAAATCCAAACCATCCAATATTGCAGGGTTGTGAGTTGATACAATTGCTTGCTTCTTGTTTTTCTTTGCCAATGCCGCCAAGTTTTGAGTCAGTTTCGTACACAATTTGGGATTGAAAGAAGCATCTATATTATCAATCCCAAAGAACTGAGGGGTTTCATCTGAAATGAATAAAGCGGAATAAAAAAGCAAATACAAAAAGCCTTCATTTGTACTTCGCTGATCAAAAAACTGAAGCGAAGATGCTAAATATTTATCCTTTATTTGGAGTTTGTATTCATTTCGCATTAAATTTTCAGGTAATTCAAAATCATCATACCAATCCAACAAAATCAAGTTTTCCTTAATAGCTTCAAGCATTTTTTGAAATCTTTTATTACCATCATTGAGTTCCTTAATGTATTGAAACAACCCAGCACCTTTTATGCCGATAGGATAAATTTGAGTGCTATCATTAAATTTTCGCAAACTACTTTCTTCAGGAGAATAGTTGATGAAGTTTGAAATGTATGCATTGGTAAATATATATTGCACTTCCTTCAGAAAAGTATTTGCTAACTCTTCCAAGCCATCAAATCTTGATTTTTTCTTTTTAAGAACTTCTTTAGTTTTCTTTTCTTTATTTAAATCAGCCTCTTTACGCAAGATAGATTTTGCCAATTCATCACGTTTCTTAACTCTTTCATTCACCCAAGTATTGGGTTTCATTTTTTTATTAGAAAGTTTATATTCTATAGAATCAGGATCATTATCATTATCAGTTTTAAAACATATCTCAATTTTGCTATTGGCTTTTTTCTTATTAAAAGCTGAAAACATAAATTCTGGATTCGTAACACGAACACCTCTACTTCCTAAAAATTCAGAATCCAATTTATTAGCACAGGCAGCAGCACCAAAAGTAATGCCCTCTAAAATATTGGATTTCCCACAACCATTTTCTCCTATCAATACATTAAAAGATCCCAAATCAAGTGTTAAGTCATAAACAGATTTAAAATTTTTTATGTGAACCGACGTAATCATATTTGTTAGGTTTGTATTCTGTGAAATTAGACAATTATTGGATCTATTCAAAAGCATAAGCAAATTCTGTTTTTTATTTTCATTAAAATCAAGTAAAAATTCATCCAAACATTCCATCTTATATTTATTTAAAATCAACTTATTGCTGATTCCAAAATTGAATAAGCAATTAAAAGAACCAGGCTGACTTCGTCAGCCTGGTTCAGTTACAAATATTTCCTCAATCTAATTGAATTGCTGGATTCAGTTATTTTACGATCATCAGTTTCTTAACTTGTACGCTCTTTGAGGTCTGGATTCTACACAAATAGGTTCCTGCTGGAATGCTATTGGTATCTATTTCCAATCTTTGAGCACCTGCTTCAAAATTTTGCCCTTCCGCAACTTGCTTAACCATTTTCCCATCAATGTTTACAATGTCAATTGAAACTTGATCTGCCTCAGCTAATTGGAATTCTAGGTTAACGAGGTCTTTAGCGGGGTTGGGGTACAAATACATATCTTCTATCTCCCCCATTAACTGTTTATCATTGAAAAAGCTTTGATCTGTTTTTGTACTTCCAGATCCCGTTGGATAATAAGCATAGTCCAAACCATCTGCACAATCAAAAGAACCTATTTGCGCTACAAAGTCAGCCCCCTTATTGATTTCGACCCCTGGTAAAATACAAATACTTTCACCTGCTCTAAATTCAACATCTGAATCAGATTGAATATCAAATGATAAGTTATTTTGCGGAATATGTCCCATTCCATCATAATTAATATCTGATACATAACCCTCTAGTTCCATTGTATGTGTAGCAGTATACAATGGACGTGTACCAGAATTTATTTGTTGATTATGGTAAATTATTGTTGGACTGATCGGATCAATGAACTGCCAATCCTTATTGTTAGGGTCAAGATGTTCTTTCAAATTTCTTGAAGGCATACCA
>JAHDGP010000449.1 GCA_020627525.1 Bacteroidota bacterium | reverse complement strand
TTGAAAGTTGCTTGGATTTCCCACATCCATAGCGTTAGAAGGTGTAGCAACAGACTTTTTAGCAATATATTCACCTGTTTCCCAATATTGTTTAAAAACATCATTTCTATTATTCGCAGCAATGAATTTTTGTATGGGAAGTCCCATTTTTTTGGCAAACAAACCAGCAGTGATATTTCCAAAGTTGCCACTAGGCACACACATTGCAACTTTTTTATCTTTGTTTTTAATTTGTTGATATGCCCAAGCATAATAAAATGATTGAGGAATCAGTCTTGCAATGTTAATCGAATTAGCAGACGACAAACTGAATTTTTCATTTAACTCTGTATCTAAAAAAGCCTTTTTGACTAAACTTTGGCAATCATCAAAAGTGCCGTCTACCTCATAAGCTGTTATATTTTTGCCCAGCGTTGTCAATTGCTTTTCTTGCAAGAGACTAACTTTGCCACTGGGATACAATATACTGACGCGAATTCCTGGAACATCGTAAAAACCAAGTGCAACCGCTCCACCCGTATCGCCAGATGTTGCAACTAAAATATCTAACTCTTTCTCCGAATCATCATTTAAATGTCGCATCAACCTCGCCATAAACCTTGCTCCAAAATCTTTAAAAGCCAAAGAAGGACCGTGAAAAAGTTCTAAACAATGTAGATTTTCATCTAATGAAACAACAGGTGCCTCAAAATTTACTGCATCGTAGACAATTTCTTTTAAAACTTTATGGTCAATCGTATCACTCATCAATGTTTTCGCCAATTCAAAAGCAATTTCTTGAAAATTGTATGATTCAATATTATTCCAAAATTCAGCGGGAATTGCATTCAATTCAGAAGGCATATATAAGCCATTGTCGGCAGGTAAGCTGTTCAAAACAGCAGTTTTTAAGTCAACTGGGGCAACTTGTTTTTTAGTACTATAAAAATTCATTATCAATAGTTTATATTAAACATTTTTGCATTTCCTTCCACTAATCATCTGATTCTGTTCAATTAACACATTACCAAATTACAATTGGGCATTAGTTAAACTCAACTCTGGAAAATGCAAAAATATTTGTCGGTAAATCATACTTTTCTTAAAATATCTAATTGTGTGGACAAAAAGCATGCAATATTACGTTCTTGATAGTGAATATGATTAATTGAACTGGATCTTTTTATATATTTTTGCAGCAATATGCAGATATTACATGATATAGGAAAGTATTTTTTGATGTTAAAGGGAATGGTCTCAAGACCAGAGAAGATGTCGATGTATTGGAAAGAAACCATTAGACAAATGAATGACATTGGTGTGGGTTCTCTTACCATTATTGCAATGATTTCTGTTTTTATTGGTGCTGTAACAGCGATTCAGTTTGCCTATCAGTTGGGCTCCTCATTTATTCCAGAATATTATACAGGCTATATCGTAAGAGATATGATGTTGATTGAACTGGCTCCAACTTTCTCTTGCCTTGTGCTATCTGGAAAAGTAGGCTCCAATATTGCTTCAGAGTTAGGCAGTATGCGTAGCACTGAACAAATTGATGCTCTGGAGATTATGGGTGTCAATACAATTTCATACTTAATAGCTCCCAAAATTATTGCAGCCGTATTTATTGTACCGTTTTTGATAATTGTTTCTGCCTCACTAGGGATTTTAGGAGGGATGATCGCCACAATGAATATAGGTATTCCGTATGAAGTTTATTATAAAGGATTGATTTCTTGGTTTGAACCTTTCAATGTAACCTTAATGATCATCAAAGGATTGGTTTTTGCCTTCATTTTCAGCTCTGTATCTTGTTTTTATGGATTCTATGTAAAAGGGGGAGCTTTAGAGATAGGAGCTGCCAGTACAAAAGCAGTTGTCAATAGTAGTATTTTAATTTTGATTGCTGATTTCTTAATTGCAAAATTACTATTGTCATGATAAAAGTGGAAGGATTGCATAAGTCTTTTGGTGATGCACATATTTTGAAAGGGATAACAACGACCTTTCATTCAGGTAAAACCAATTTGATTATTGGACAAAGTGGTTCTGGAAAGACTGTTTTTATAAAATGTATGGTTGGACTGTTTGAAGCTTCAAAGGGTAAGATATTTTATAATGATACTGACTTCACAGTTCTAAATACCAAACAAAGAAAAGAAATCCGTAAAAAGATAGGAATGCTTTTTCAAGGAAGTGCCCTATTTGATTCAATGACAGTAGAGGGCAATATAAAGTTTCCTTTGGATATGTTCACTAACTGGACAAAAAAAGAAAAACTAGACAGGGTCAACTATTGTATGGAGCGTGTTTCGTTGCAAGGAGCAAATTCTAAATTCCCTTCTGAAATTAGTGGTGGAATGATGAAGCGTGTTGGTATTGCTCGATCCATTGTGCTAAAACCCAAATACCTTTTTTGCGATGAGCCAAACTCAGGCTTAGATCCACGTACTTCCTTAAAAATTGATCAACTGATTAAGGAAATTACCATCGAAAACGACATTACGACCATTGTGAACACCCACGATATGAATTCAGTAATGGAAATTGGTGATCAGGTTACCTACCTTTTTGAAGGTCAAATAGAATGGCAAGGAAGCAATAAACAAATTTTGAACAGTGACAACGAGCGTCTAAATGATTTCATTTTTGCTAGTAAATTTTTGGAAGAATTGAGAAAAAGTTAGGCTTCCTTTTTTTGAAAAATATCAGATGCATTTATCTCACTTTATAGATTCACAATTTCTGTATTTTAGAATTTT
>JAHDGP010000448.1 GCA_020627525.1 Bacteroidota bacterium | reverse complement strand
CGTGTGGGAGGTTCTGCTCAAATCAAATCTATGAAGAAAGTATCTGGTACCTTGAAGTTAGATCAAGCACAATACCGTGAGTTAGAGGCTTTCTCTAAATTTGGTTCTGATTTGGATGCGGTTACTAAAGCAGTATTGGACAAAGGGGCACGAAACGTGGAAATCTTGAAACAAGGTCAATATTCGCCGCTTCCTGTTGAGGAACAAGCTGCGATTATTTATCTTGGTACTAAAGGTAAATTAAGAAATGTTCCTTTGGATAAAGTAAAAGAATTTGAAGGTACGTTTTTGACTTTCATGCGCGAAAAACACAATGCAACTTTGGAAGCTTTACGTACTGGTAAGTTGACCAAAGAAATTACTGATGTATTAGAAAAAGTAGGAGACGAAATAGGTCTTCAATACAAATAAAAATCATCATCATCAAACCAGTCTTGCTCTTTTAAAGTAGTTGGATTGGTTTGATGATCTTTTTTAGATTTTTGTATGGTTTTTATGAAATTATCTAACATCTAAAGCTTCCACTCGCAAAGAAAATAAAATGTCAGGAAAACTTAAAGAAGTAAAAACCCGCATAGGCTCGGTAAAAAATACACAAAAAATTACCAAAGCCATGAAACTGGTTGCTGCGTCTAAATTTAAAAAGGCGATTGATGCGATTGGTCAAATGCGTCCTTATTCTGATAAATTGCTAGAAATGCTACAAAACATTGTAGCTGCTACAGAAGGGGAAATTAAGTTGGATTTAGCTGAGCAAAGATCAGAAATCAATAATGTTCTGGTTATTGTCCTTACTTCTGATAAAGGACTTTGTGGTAGTTATAATGCAAATCTGATTAAAAAAGCCAAATTATTGGTCAAAGAGTACAGTGATGCCAATGTTTCTGTAATGCCTATTGGTAAAAAAGGAAGCGATACATTTAAAAGAATGAAGAACATTACTGTTCTTGATGAACATGTTGATCTTTTTAAAGATTTACATTTCGATAATGTTCTTGAAGTGATCAATGGGGTAATGGATGCATATCGCAACGGTGAATATGATAAAGTACACGTAGTTTATAGCCATTTTGTAAATGCAATTACACAGGAATTCTATTCTGTACAGTTTTTGCCAATTGAAAAAATTGAAACAAAAACGAACGATGGTGACGAAGAGTCTTCTGCTAATGTAGATTATATCTTTGAGCCAGAGAAAAATGCATTGATTCAAGAATTGGCTCCTAAAATCCTCAAAACTCAGTTTTATAGTTATTTACTGGATAATAACGCATCTGAACATGGTGCTCGTATGACCGCTATGGATAATGCTACTGAAAATGCCAATGAGTTGTTACGTGAATTACAAATAACCTATAATAAGGAGCGTCAAGCTGCTATTACTAAAGAATTGATTGAAATTGTTAGTGGTGCTGCAGCCCTAAACAATTAAAAACTCCTTTTAAAAACATATATGCGCCTCATCATTATGCTTAATGATGAGGCGTTTTCTTTTTGTTTCATCTAAGAAATAAGTTCAAAACACTTTTTCTTTTGATTACTAAATGTTGTAATTTTAGGGCTATTTTAAAGATTAAGGAAAAAAAATTAACTAAAATATCTGGAGTAGGTGGATTTGTACCAGCCGAAAAATTGACCAATGCCGATTTGGAAAAAATGGTGGACACAAATGATGAGTGGATTCGTACTCGAACCGGTATAGTTGAACGAAGAATACTTAAAACACCTGGAAAGGCTACTTCGGACTTGGGGGCTGAAGCGGTAAAAGACTTATTGGCTAAAACCAATACTGATATAGCAGAGATTGATCTCATTATTTGTGCAACTGTGACACCTGATATGTTTTTCCCATCTACCTCAAACCTTATTTCTCATAAAGTCGGTGGTGGTGAAATTCCAAGTTTCGATATTGCTGCTGCTTGTTCAGGGTTTATTTATGCTTTGCAAACAGGCAGGCAATTTATAGAAGCTGGAACCTATAAAAAGGTAATTGTTGTTGGAGCAGACAAAATGTCGGCTATTACAGATTATACCGATAGAAATACTTGTATTCTGTTTGGGGATGGCGCTGGTGCCGTTTTATTAGAAGCATCCGACGACGATTGCGGTGTCAAGGACATTCGAATTTATAGTAATGGTATTGGTGCTGAAACACTATATCAAAAAGCGGGAGGCTCACTTAATCCAGCAAGTATGGAAACGGTTAAAAATAGGGAACACTTTATTTATCAAGATGGTAAATCAGTTTTTAAAGTTGCCGTGAAAAAAATGGCTGATGTCGCTGCCGAAATTATGGAGCGCAACAACTTAACGGGTGATGATGTGAAATGGTTGGTTCCTCATCAAGCCAATAAAAGAATCATTGACGCAACTGCTCGTAGAATGAATGTCACAGAAGATAAGGTGATGATCAATATCCAAAAATACGGAAACACAACTGCTGCAACCATTCCGTTATGTCTATGGGATTGGCAAGACCAATTAAAGAAAGGAGAAAATATAGTATTGGCTGCTTTTGGAGGTGGTTATACCTGGGGAGGTGCTTATATTAAATGGGCGTATTCTTAGAGCTTGTTTATACATTTTTGTAATACCAATGTTGTATTTGATCTGAACAAATACACGAACTGATCTCAAATTGTTGAAAAAATATAATACAATGAACCTAGAAGATCGAGTCATAGCCCATCTTGATTTAGATGCTTTCTTTGTATCTTGTATTCGTTTGACCGATTCTTACCTAAATAATAT
>JAHDGP010000042.1:5172-17390 GCA_020627525.1 Bacteroidota bacterium | reverse complement strand
CGAACAAATGTTATTTATAAGAAACGATTTTATCCTTAACTAAACAACATTGATTCACGCATTGAATACATTAAAGCATTGTTTAACCACATTCCCCATCCAGCTCATTAATCCACTCCCTAAGCAACTCCAAACCTTCGTCATCGACAACGGAGCGGCTAAGTTCAGGCATTGAAACGTCAGGTTCTAATGACTCAAGACGGTAAATAAGAATAGATTCATCTGGACTTCCAGGAACGATGGCAAATTTACGCCCACCAGAACCACCGCCAGCTGCGACAGGAGGTTTACAGATTCCCATATTTGTTGAAAGCTCTCTGTGATAATTCATATAAAGACCAGAATTGTTTGCAGGTCCCTCTTCACTATGACAATGAGCACAGTTAATATCAATATAAGCCCTGGCACGATCGTTTAAGCTGCCGGTACTTGGATCATTCCAAACGGGAGCTTTAGAAACGACGCTCATATCAGGCAGGCCAGAAAGAATATCCCACTCTTTCCATTGCTCTAACTGATTCGCAACAATTCCGTTAGGGTAGGTAATGGTGCCATTCAAGTTCCTCGCTTTTGGACCAATAGGAACCAACTCTTTATTAAATTCGTGGCAACCCTTGCATTGATTTTTGTTTGGAACGCTGTACCTAATAGATTTTTCCTGTCCATCATAATGCGTCCAAGATAGATTAACAGATCTTCCAACTATATTAAACTCGGCTGCAGTTTGTTCATCATTCCAAACATAAGAAGCGGGAAACCATCCGTCTTCTTTGTGAATCAACAACCTTGTTTCAATAATTTTTCTTCCTTGTTCTGGGTTTCTAATATCATTATCAAAATAGAAATTTTTAATGATAACAGAACCAACTGGAAACTCAAAAACATTATCATCATTATAGGTTGCCGGACCGTTAGGAAGGTAAACAAAACGCTTTTTAGCAGCATAGTTTGAAAACAATGGGGTGTTTAGTTCATACAATACGATGCCATTGACAGGTTCCAAGTCAGCAATATCTCCTTCAAAAAAATTGTATTCCCTCAAATTTTCAAACGGAACAGCATTTATATCAAACAACTCTGCTGGAATGCTAAATTCTGGTTCCTTGTCACAAGCATAAAACAGTGATAACAAAATGCTTAAAGAGCAAAGAATTATATTGTTAGTATTTATAAAATATTTCTTCAAAAGATATTTAAATTAAAAAATCAATGAACAATATTTTACGAAAAAATAAAAAACTGTTCATTGATTAAATTATAAAAACTATAGTTTAACTATTTCCAAATTGGTGCGTTTACAGTTGATTCCGATAATGGTGTGATGGAACAATCGTAAGGTGCTGTATCAAAATTTTTATTTAAAAAACTGTTATCAGCATCAATATCTACAAAGCTGGCATCACCATTATTTTGAATGCAAATTTGCTGACCTTCTCTGGTAAATCCATCAAAAATGATGTCAGGCATATCTCCACTAGGAAATTGTAATTGTAGAACATTTCCAACATCATTTAATCCTGGTGGGTAATTTTCCGTTCTTGAAATAGTATTGTCGTGAATATAAATATTATCAGGGTATGAATCAAAATTTTCGTCATCGGTAGCCAAATCTTCATCAAAAACTGCTAATACTTGGTAGTTGATAATTCCAATTCCCATAATATTATTGTTGGTAATTGTATTGTTAAATACTTCAACCGTTTTAGTACTTAAAATCATAATTCCCGTTCCAGGAGGAACTTGACCAACTACTCCAGATTTGGCAAAATTTTGATGCGAATTGTCTCTTATTTCATTATTAAAAACTCTACAATGGTTTCCTGAAACAGCCAGATTGGGTAAATCAAAAATTAAAATTCCACCAGTATTATCATAAGCCAAGTTGTCAAAAACTTCTGCATTCATTGTGTTTTCAACTTCAATTCCAGCAACATTTTCATAAGCAATACAATTCTTGACAATTGCACCATTACATTGTCCAACATACAATCCTGCATCTGAAGCACCTCTTGCAATACATCCATCCAACAATACATTTGCTGACTGAACTGGATAAAGTCCGTATGCTCCATTATTAGAAGAGACTTCCCCTGTCCATTCAGCAGTTACTTTGTAAAATGTCAATCCGTCGCAATCTTTGCCTTTTATAGCATCTCCAACAGTATTTCTAACGGTCAAATGAGCAAACATCAGCATTTTACAATTTGTAGCTAAAATACCTTCCGCTCCTTCAATTTGGTTGGAAAAATCCAAAATTGTAGCCTCTTGACCTGCACCTGCAATTACAACACTGTCTATATCTAATAAGGAAAGAGATTTTGTAAAAGGATAATTCCCCGCCTCAAAAGAAATAGTATCTCCCGTTTCCATTTGGATGAATGCTGCCAAAATATCATCCTCTGCGGCTCCAGGACTAAAAGAAATTTTATTATAAACTGTTCCTACTGGTGTCTCATCAATTGGATCATCGTCGTCATCTTTGCCACAAGAAACAACAAATGCAACAAGAAGTACAAGTAATAAGTATTTGGTAAATGTGAATTTCATAATCTTATTTTTAAAGGATTCTAAATTTAAAGATTCACTAAAATAATAATATTTATTCTGATGCTAAAAATTATACACAGAATATTGATAAAAGCTATGTATCAAATAGAATTTTTATTTGGGCGTTTCCCTTGGTTGCTGAGCGCAGCCGAAGTACGGGTCGGGCTTTTCAAGGCTCCGCGTTCGCTACAGTGCTGCGCACAGTCGCTAATGCGCCTCCTTTACAATCCCTAACGCATTAGTTTTGTCTTAGAGTTATTAGTTTCAAAATAACAACAAATAAATTTCAAGTTAATTTGTATTAAACTTTCAATTCGAATTGTTAATAATGGAACCAAATATTTGTAAATATACTTTTTTAGTGTATTAAACCTTTATGTGCAGAAAATGTCTAAGTCTGATTAATATAATTTCAATGGTTATGAACGAGTCAATAAAACAGCGTTAACTCCAAATATTTGCAAATCTTTTTGCGTTAAAATGAGAAAAAAACAATTATGTCTGAAAAATATAGATCAAGTCGAAGAAGAACTGGGGGGAGTGCTGATCAAGAAAACAGCCAAGTAGGGAAAAAGAAGAAACAAAAATCATCAATAAGAGAATGGGGAGAAACGATACTATTTGCTTTAATAGTTATTCCATTGGCAAATATTTTTGTCCTGCAATCTTATGCTATCCCTACTTCCTCCATGGAAGGGTCAATGTTGGTGGGAGACAAGTTGTTTGTTTCAAAGTTTCACTATGGAGCAAGAATTCCACAAACACCTTTGGCATTGCCATTTGTGCATGATAGAATACCAGGAACGAATATGCAAGCTTATACGGAGTTGATAAAGTTTCCATATATGCGATTGCCAGGTTTGTCAGATATTAAAAATCAAGATATTGTTGTGTTTAATTGGCCAGAAGGGGATACGATGACTTTAGAAAAATTAAGTTCTGAGAGTTATTATGAAATGTGCAGAACAGACGGGCACGATGTCGTAAATAAACGAAATAATATTGTGACCAGACCTGTAGATAAGAGAGAAAATTATGTGAAAAGATGTCTGGGAGTTGCAGGTGACGAATTGGAAATAAAAGAGGGTTTGGTATACATAAATGGTACTTTGCAAGAAAACAAACCATTGACACAATATATGCATATTGTTCAGACAAAGCGTGGTCCAATTTCGAAAAAAAATCTTGAAAAATATGGATTTCTACCACGTGAAAAGTTCATTGAATACGGTCAAATTGATCAAAATACTTATATGATGCTGACGGATGAGTTGGCAGAACAATTAAGGCAGGAGGAGTTCATTACAAATGTAACGAAAAGACTCGCTGAACCTGGAGTGGTTGATAAAGATAACAGGATTTTCCCCCATAGATCGGATTTGTTTCCGTGGAATCAAGATAATTTTGGTCCTTTATGGATTCCAAAAGAGGGAGAAACCATTGATATGACGGAAGAAAACTTCCATCTGTATGGCCGTTGTATTAAAAATTTTGAAAACAACCCAACCTTTAAATGGGAAAACGGACAAGCTCAAATTGATGGTAAACCGATTGATAAATACACATTCAAAATGAATTATTATTGGTTGATGGGTGACAATAGACACAATTCACAAGACTCTCGTTTTTGGGGATTTGTTCCAGAAGACCACATTGTAGGAACACCCATCTTTGTTTGGTTATCAACAGAACGTCAATATTCTTGGGCACAATTTTGGAAAAAAATCAGATGGAATAAATCATTGCGAATTCCAGGGTAATTTCTAACCATCAAATGAGCAAACATTGGCATTTTTCAATTATGATTAATAATATATTTCACTCTCTATTTAATTGGTAAACCCAAAATTGTTTTCTCTTGAACAGCTCCTTTCGTAAGAATATCATCTTCAATTGTTCCAGGATTGAAAGAAATCTTTTTGCAATTATGCAACTCGAATTTGCCAAAAATTAAGAAAGGTTACAAAACAGTCTATATGAACATGAATAATGAGAACAAAACAATAAATCTGTGTTAATTCCATATATTTGCAAATCTTTTTGCGTTAAAATGAGAAAAAAACAATTATGTCTGAAGAATATAGATCAAGCCGAAGAAGAGTCACTGTTGATTCAGAAAAAAGTCAGGGGAAAAAGAAACAAAAATCATCGAGTAGAGAATGGGGGGAAACCTTGTTATTTGCTATCATAGTTGTTCCTTTGGTTAATATATTTATCCTTCAATCCTACGCCATTCCTACTTCCTCCATGGAAGGATCTATGTTGGTGGGAGACAAGTTGTTTGTTTCAAAATTCCATTATGGAGCAAGAATTCCCCAAACACCTTTGGCATTGCCATTTGTTCATGATAGAATACCAGGAACGAACATGCAAGCCTATACCGAGTTGGTAAAGTTTCCATATATGCGACTTCCAGGTTTTTCAGATATTGAAAATCAAGATATCGTGGTATTTAACTGGCCTGAGGGAGACACGATGACCTTGGAAAAATTGAGTACAGAAAGTTATTATGAAATGTGCAGAACAGGTGGGCATGCTGCGGTAAACAAACGATACAATATTGTAACCAGACCAGTAGATAAGAGAGAAAACTATGTAAAAAGATGCTTGGCAGTTGCAGGTGATGAAATAGAAATAAAAGAGGGTTTGGTTTACATAAATGGTGCTTTACAGGAAAACAAATCATTGACCCAATACAACCATATTGTCCAGACAAAGCGTGGTGCTATTTCACCAAAAAATCTTGAAAAATATGGACTTTTACCTCGTGAAAAGCCATACGAATATGGTCAAATTGATCAAAATACATACTATATGATGCTGACGGATGAGTTGGCAGAGCAATTGAGACAGGAAGAATTTATTTCAAATGTTACAAAAAACCTAGCCGAGCCGGGCAAAGTTGATAAGAATAATAGAATTTTCCCCCATAAGTCAGATTTGTTCCCGTGGAATAGAGATAACTTTGGTCCTTTGTGGATTCCAAAAGAAGGGGAAACCATTGATATGACAGAAGAGAATTTCTACTTATATGGTCGTTGTATCAAAAATTTTGAAAACAATCCCACATTCAAATGGGTCGATGGGCAAGCTCAAATTGACGGTCAACCTATTGATACCTATACTTTCAAAATGAATTATTATTGGTTGATGGGAGACAACAGGCACAACTCACAAGATTCGCGTTTTTGGGGATTTGTACCTGAAGACCACATTGTGGGAACACCCATCTTTGTTTGGTTATCAACCGAAGCGCAATATTCTTGGGCTCAATTTTGGAAAAAAATCAGATGGAATAAATCATTCAGGATTCCACGTTAATCTATTGCATTTCCGCTAAAGTTTTTAAAACAGACATTAATTTCTTTTTCATAGATGAATTAGAACAGTTGTAATTGTTTACAATTATTGAGAATGACAGCAATTCTCCGCAACTGTTTTGAACATAACCAGAATAAGAACGGACCCTAGAAATGTAACCACTTTTTGCCCGTAAATTTTTAGCTGCTTTGGTTTCAGTCAATTGACTTCTCAGGGAACCTCTGTCATTTGGATCACCAGCAAAAGAGAGTGATTTATTGAACGTTTCGTAGTAATTTTCTTTGGTTGTTTTTTGTAAAATTTTAGCCAGCTGAAAAGTACTAACCGCATTGTCTGGACTAAGTCCGCTGCCATCGTGAATATAAAATCCATCTAAATCAACTCCTCTGTTTTTCCAATATTGTATAACCCCTTTTATGCCATTGTGCGTTGAGCCAGCACCATACAATTTAAGACCAATCATTTTCAGGATAGCCTCGCAATAGAGGTTGATACTTTTTTTATTAGCCCAAAAAATAAGGTTTTCTAGTTTGGGAGATTTATGTGAATAGACTTCTGTTTTGGCTTCATTATTTTTTTCATATTGAGACAAAGAAAGACCTGAAACAGCAATCCCCGAATCCTCAAGCTGCTTTTTCAAATTATTGGCAGCAAAACGAGCGGGGTCGGGTACAGCCCCTTTAATAGTGAAATCACGGTTTCCAGCAGGAACAGTCCCTCTAACATAAACTTTATCAGAAAAAGGTGCAGCAAAAATATAAGCTTGATCCCCTGACGATTTAGAACCTGTTTTTACTTCATTTATAAATTCAACATCGCTTAGATCTGGATAAACAATGTCTATTTCAGTACTAGACCCTACAGTTGCGCCCACCTTAAATTGAATATTGTATTGATTTTCGTGTAAATTTAAACCACAACTTCCTGCACCATAGTAATTGCCAATATCCTCCCAAATCCACTTTTTAGGAACAGTATTAGAGCTGAAAATAGAAGCATCTCCAATTACATTACCATTTACTTTTTTGATACCAGCTGCTGAAATTTTATTTTTAAAAATATTCATCAACTCCTTCATTTTAGGATTTTTTAAGTCATATCTCAAAAAACCAAGACTGGGATCTCCTCCACCTCTTAAATAGAGGTCTCCATTTAATGTGCCGCTTCCATCAATAGTTCCAGTGTATTCAATAACTGTTTCAAATTGAAAATCGCCACCAAGAACACCTAGAGCAGTACTAGTTGTAATTACTTTCAATGTGGAGGCTGGTTTTAAGCTTTGCATACCATTGTGATTGTAAACCATTTCACCGGTATTTGCATTTAAAACACATAAGCCTAAAGATGCATTTTTCAGACTAGAATCGTTAAGCAATTTTTTGATACTAGCCTCTACATTTGTTTGAGCAAACAAAAATGTATTGAAGAGAATAAATAGAGCTGGGAAAACTAAAAATAAATTGAATCGGCGCATAAATTGAATAAAAAAACCACGGTTACAAAATAACCGTGGCAAGATAAAAGTTTAGTTTATTATTTTACAATGATAGGCAGGAAATTAACCTTCAACTTCTTCAGTAACGTAATCAACTTTCAGGCATTGCTCTAGTTTATCCATCATTTTAGGAGAGCCCATAAATATTTGAGACCTCTGATGCAATTCATATGGATCAATTTCCATAATTCTAGTTTGTCCATCATTGGCACGTCCACCGGCTTGTTCTACAATAAATGCCATTGGATTACATTCGTACAATAACCTCAATTTTCCATTTGGATAACTTTTAGAAAGAGGATACATAAATATTCCTCCCTTTATCAAGTTTCTATGAATATCAGCAACCATTGAACCAATATATCTTAAACTGTAAGGCTTATCACGATCTCCAGCAGAATTGATACAATGATCAATGTATTTTTTTACGCCGTTCGAAAAATTCCAACGATGACCGTGGTTTATCGAGTAAATAGACCCATCAGAAGGCAATAAAATATCTGGATGAGAAAGACAAAATTCTCCAATTGAAGGATCAAGTGTAAATCCGTTCACACCATGTCCTGTAGTATAAACAAGCATAGTAGAGGAACCGTAAATTACATATCCCGAAGCTACTTGTTCTACTCCTTTTTGAAGAAAATCTTCTAATTGACAAGGACCATCGCTGGTTTTCCTTCTTAAGATTGAAAAGATTGTTCCTACGGAAACATTTACATCAATATTTGAGGAGCCATCCAATGGATCTAGCAAAACTACATATTTTGCTCTTTCTGAACGTGATCCAGTAAATGCAATAAAATTTTCAAGCTCTTCTGAAGCAACGCCAGCACATTGACCGCTTACTCTTAAAGAACTGATAAAAGTATCATTGGCTATAACATCCAATTTTTTAACACCCTCACCTTGAACATTTTCCTTACCAGCATCTCCGAGAACGTCAATCAGCCCAGCTTTATTGACATCACGATGGATAATTTTTGATGCAAGACCAATATCTCTAAGCAATCCAGACAATTCACCAGAGGCATAATTTACGACTGATTGCTTTTGAAAAATAAACTCATCTAAGGTCAATACCCTATTTTGCATAACTATCTGTTTTTTAGATGTTTATTTATAATTGCAAAAAAATGCAGATTTTTAAAGACTTATAAGTTAGACGATTGAATTACATACTTGTTCTATAAAAGTCATTAAAAACGCAAAATTAACTTAAAACCTTATAAATCTGTAACATTTTGAAGCATACCTTTTACTTAAGTCACTTTACAGGTAATCCAATCTTTAAATAAGACAGTCCAAATAATAGATAAGGTTGTATAAATTTTCTCAAATATAAAAAGATAAAATTTTTTTTAGGCGGCAAATTGGAATAAATCTTACAGCTTCAAATTTTAGATATTAAAACTAGTATTTATGCAACTACTCAAATTTAATTTCTTAAATTACATGTACAATAAATCTTGGGAATATGAAATTTCAAATAAGAATATCAAAGATTGAAGATGTTGAGGCTTGTTATAAGTTGATAAAAGATTTAGCAGTATATGAGAATGCTCCCAACGCAGTTACTAATTCTTTGGAACAATTCACGAAAGATGGTTTTGGAGAAAATCCGCTTTATAAAATGTATGTTGCAGAGTCAGAAAAGGGGGAAATTGTGGGTTTGGCACTCTTTTTTATATGCTATTCTACTTGGAAAGGTAAAATGGTTTATTTGGATGATCTAGTAGTCAAGGCTGGGTTTAGACGCTTTGGAATAGGTACTGAATTATTGAAGTCACTTGTTGAATATGCAAAAGCAAATGATGTAAATATTGTTAAGTGGCAAGTTTTAGACTGGAATACACCCGCAATCAGTTTGTATAAAAAGTTGGGTCTAACGATAAATAGTGAATGGATCGACTGTAAATTATACAAATATCAGTTTGATGAATTTATGAAACAATAGAATAGAATAAATATATTTGCGTTTTGATAGAAATTAATTTGAAAAATGCAAGTATTAAAATTTGGAGGTGCATCGGTAAAAGACGCTGATTCGATAAAAAATGTAGTCGATATAATTGGAACATATAGTGCTGAAAAGTTGGTCATAGTAATTTCTGCGATGGGTAAAACCACCAATTATTTGGAGCGAATTTGGAAAGCCTATTATCAGAAAGATTCAGATCTTTCAGAATTGGTAGCTGAATTAAAAGAACAGAATTCTAATGTAGTTGAGAATTTGTTTAAAGATGATTCCTTTATTAATTCAAGACTTGAATCCATCTATGATGATTTAGATAGCATTTTATCTAAAACGCCTGTTTCTGATAAAGCTTTTTTATATGATCAAATCGTTTCAGTTGGGGAGGTGTTTTCAACAGTAATTGTATGCGAATATTTGATAGAGAGTGGAATGGATGCTGTTTGGGTAAATGTAAAGCATTGCATAAAAACTAATGCAAATTACAGAGAGGGTATTGTGGATTGGGAAAAAACGAAGGGGGCAATAAATGCAACGATTGGAGAGATAGATAAGAAGATAATTATTACACAAGGATTTTTGGGAGCGACTCCAGAAAACTATACGACTACTTTGGGGCGTGAGGGTTCGGACTATTCAGGTAGTATTTTTGCCACTTGCTTAGGAGCTGAAAAATTGACTATTTGGAAGGATGTCCCAGGAGTATTAAATGCTGATCCACGTTTTGTGCCGAAGGCGCAAAAAATAAATGCTTTGTCATTTGAGCAAGCCAATGAACTAACTTTTTTTGGAGCGAAAGTTATTCACCCAAAAACATTAACGCCCCTTAAAAAAGCCAATATTCCATTGGAGGTGCGCTCATTTACCGATTATACAAAACCAGGAACCATTATTTCTGATAAATTGCAGGACGAGTCTTTGCCTCCTATTGTTATTTTCAATCGCGATCAAATAAAAATAACCATAACAAGAAAAGATGATCAAGTGTTGTTTGAAAAAGACGTTTCAGAAATTTATAAATCATTTTCCAATCAATACCTAAACGTAAACCTTTCTCATCGAGCAGCTTATAATATCTGGTTTGCAGTTGATGATCAAATGTTTAAGATTGAACCAATCATTGAGGAGTTAAAAGAAACTTTCAATATTGATATAAACAATGAAGGATTTGAAGTACTGACTTTTCAATATTATACTCAATCATTTGTTGATGAAATATTAGCAGGTAAGAAAATTATATGCAAAGCATTTACAGAAAAACTTATGAAAATATTGGTTGTCAATGAAGAATAATAGACGTACCGAATTTTGTCAAGAGAGTTTTTTCTCCATATAAAAATGTGGAATACTCACTTCTTCAAACTCATCGCCAACGGTAATGTATCCTAACTTTTTATAGAAAGGTACTGCTGTTTTCCTTGCACTGCAATACATCAAATTGTAGCCATTTTCGATTGCAATTTTTTCAGATTCTTTGATAAGTGCTTGACCAATTCCCCTTCTTTGAAATGATTCATAAACTGCGACTTGTCTCATTTTTATTTTTTGATCTTCACAAGGTTGTAAAACGGCACAAGCAGCAATGCGACCTTCATAATATCCTGCCAAGTGAAAGTCATCTTTTTCTTTGGCTAATTGTGCTGAAGTAAAAACCAACCCAAGTGGTTTTCTTAAAATTTCATCTCTCAAAACAATTGTTTCTTTTTGAGCTGGTGAATTGAATTCAACAAGTTTGAATTCTAGATTTTCGGTAATGTCCATTTGTTTCAAAATTTAAAAGATGAAGATAACAACTTTTAGTTCAAATGGAATCTTTTAAAATGCAATTTTAAGTTTGACTGTTTAAAAGAAACTTGCAAAATTTTAAAATTTCATTGTTAAGATAGATAATCAAACCAAGGCACAGTTAGAAATGAAAGAAAACAAAAGTGATAAAGGAAATCTATTTGATAGAATATTTAAGGAAAATGCAAAATCAATTTTTATGCCTTTGATTGAAATGGAGTTAGGGTTTAAATTTAAGAGCTATAATATTCTTCAAGAAAAAATTACAAAAACCCTTGAGCGAGAGGTCGATTTTCTCTGTGAAATAATAACAGAAGAAGAAGAAAAAGAGCTTTTGCATATTGAGTTTCAATCGAAAGATAATAATGAAATGATTTATAGAATGCAGGAATACCATGCATTGATTAATAGAAAATATAAATTGCCTGTTCGGCATATCGTTATTTATTTGGGGGAGAGAGAATCAAAGATGAAAACACAACTAAGTGATAATGAAGTTTTTAAAGGTTTTTATCTGATAAGCATAAATGAAATGGACGCAGCTAAATTATTGAGTACACAGGTGCCTGAAATAGTCATTTTAGCTATGTTAGGAAAATATAAAAAGAAACAGATAGAGAACATTTTACGAATGGTGTTAAAAAATTTGAAGGAAGTATCGGAATCAATTGATGAAACAAAACGTTATGTTAATCAATTGCTTTTGTTATCAAGATTGCGTAAATTAGAAGAAAAAATTATTAAAATATTAGAAGATATGCCATTAGAAATTGATTTAAACACAGATGTTTTATACAATAAAGGACTGGAACAAGGCTTAGAAGAAGGCTTAGAGCGAGGTTTAGAAAAGTCAATTATTGGGTTCTATAAGGAAGGAGTATCAATACCGAAAATTGCAAAGGCTTTGAGCATCTCAGAAGAAAAAGTAATTCAAGTAATTGAAGCTTGGAAGAAAAAAAGTTAATCATTCATTCCAACATACTAAAGATGCCATTAGAAATTGATTTAAACACAGATGTTTTATACAATAAAGGACTAGAACAAGGTTTAGAAAAGTCAATTATTGGGTTCTATAAGGAAGGAGTATCAATACCGAAA
>JAHDGP010000042.1:0-5072 GCA_020627525.1 Bacteroidota bacterium | reverse complement strand
ATTGCAAAGGCTTTGAGCATCTCAGAAGAAAAAGTAATTCAAATAATTGAAGCTTGAAAGAAAAATAACTGATCAATTATCTGTGAAAATTCGATCCTTCCCAACAAATTCGGGAGCTTGAACAGACAAAACTTTCAAAGGTTTTTTACTAAGAACCTCAACCGAATGCGGCACTCCTTTGGGAATCACAAAGTAATCCCCTTTTTTAATGATGTTAGTTTTATCACCTACCTTCATTTTACCTTTTCCAGAAATTATAAAAAGTTGCTCTGTATGATCTGCGTGGTAATGTGATTTGACATTTTCTTTTACCCAAATTACAAAAGAGGTGCTCAAGTTATCTGAATACAATTTTTTAACAAGAATGTTTTCAAACTCCTCATGCGGCTTTATATTTTTCAACTTTAATATATCCTGCCCAAATGTGCATTGAGAAACTCCTAAAATCAAACCAATAACTAAGCATACTTTTTTCATGATTAAAACTTATTTTTCCACATCATTGACTCTACTGGTTTAACGGTTCTTCCAGTATATTTTGCGTTACTTTTTTTGTTGTAATAGTTATTTATATCGCCATCAATATTGAAATAAATTAGTTGCCCGATTGGCATTCCTGCATAAACCCGAACAGGCTGAACACAAGAAATTTCTAATGTCCAAGTATTGCAAAATCCAACATCTCCTTTTCCAGCTGTCGCGTGAATATCAATTCCTAGCCTTCCAATACTCGACTTTCCCTCAAGAAACGGAACGTGATTATGTGACTCTGTATATTCTTCCGTAACTCCCAAATACAAGACCCCAGGTTGCAATTCAAATCCCTCTATTGGAATATTAAAAACATCAATTTCATTGTGTTTTTTTGCATCCAAAACCCGATCTTTGTATACTCCTAAAAACCTCCCAAGGTGAACATCGTAAGAGTTGGTTCCTAAACACTTTTCATCGAAAGGTTCAATCAAAATATTTCCATTCTTTATTTCTTCGAGTATTTTCTTATCTGACAATATCATACAACTATAAATTTAACGATGATTCTGCAATATTCACACGTTTTATTAATTATCTTTCACATCTATTACATTCCACAACATTATTGCTCGATCATCTCCTCCACTAATCAGTGTTTTTTCATTTAACCACAAGACTTTGTTTACTGAAGCAGTTGGAGAAGCATACTTTTCTGCATTTATTACTTTTAACAATTCAAAACTTTGGGCATCCCAAATTTTAATGCTTTTATCTCTGCTACCGGTTGCGAATATCTGTTTGTTTGGATTAAGTGAAATGCTATTTATAGTTGACAAATGAGCTGAAATACTTTTGTACAGTACCCACTCCTTATCAAGTTTCCAAACACTCATTTGAGCATCCATACTCCCTGCAATAATTGTTTGCTCATTTAAGAAAATACTTGAAAACACCGATCCCGAATGATGTTTTAATTTCGTAGCAGGAGGAGAGAAGTTATTTAAAACATAAATTTGAGAATCGCTTGATCCCAATACTATACCTCCAGATTTTTTTATAAAATGAATACTTCGAATGCTTTTAGCAGATAACTTAATTTGTTTGATGAATGAAAAATCATCAAGAGATATAGAAGTCAATTTTCCAGTTCCATCTATAACAGCAATTTTATCTTTGTATAATTTTACGTCAAAAACAGTTTTTCCAAAATGCAATTCTTTAAAGAGTCTGTTTTGTTTTAAATCGAAACAATATAAAATTCCCTGAAGACTCCCCGCAAGTAAAATGCCCCTATCTTCAAGTGGTAAAATTGTAAAAATATTTGACGGAATCTGAGCCAATAATTTAGCAGAAAATGTATTTTTTAAATCCCACTTAAGCAACATTCCATTTCCTCCTGCACTGTAGAACGAGTTTTTATTTTGTGATGCGACAATAGAATAAACAGCTCCCTTATGACCGGATAGCTTTTCAATCGGTTCGACATTCAAAATTTTTTTCATGCAACAAAAGTAACAAAATTCAAGTTCTTATTTATTCTTCATATCAAGTGCTACATCAACAATCATATCTTCTTGCCCACCAACCATTTTTCTATCACCTAATTCTTGCAAAATTGCCCTCGTATCTAAGCCATACTTTTCTGCTGCACGCTCTGAATGCAATAGGAAACTAGAATAGACTCCGGCATAGCCCAAAGACAACGTTTCCCTATCAACTCTAACAGGTCTTTTTTGCAATGGACGAATGATATCATCTGCGGCATCCATTAATTTGTATAAATCAGAATTGTGTTTGGCACCCATTTTATTCAAAACAGCTATCAAAACTTCCAAAGGAGCATTGCCCGCACCAGCACCCATTCCAGCTAAAGAGGCATCCATTCTGTTGGCACCATGTTGAAAAGCAACAATCGTATTAGCAACACCAAGGGATAAGTTATGATGGCAATGAATGCCAATTTCCGTTTCGGGCTTCAAAACATCCTTAAAAGCCTTTATCCTGTCCGCAACACCATCCATCAATAAAGCACCAGCGGAGTCAGTAACATAAACGCAGTCGGCACCCGCATCCTCCATAATTTTTGCTTGTTCCGCCAACTTTTTCGGTTCATTCATGTGTGCCATCATTAAAAAGCCACCAACATCCATTCCCAAATCCTTGGCAGCAGCAATGTGTTGTGGCGAAATATCGGCTTCTGTGCAATGTGTTGCAATTCTCACAGATTCAACTCCCAAGTCTCTTGCTTTCTTCAAATCGTGAATCGTTGCAATTCCTGGTAAAATTAAGGTTGTCAATTTAGCCTGCTTTAAAACATCTTTTATTCCGTCTAACCATTCCCAATCGGTATGTGCTCCAAAACCGTAATTAAAACTTCCACCAGCCAAGCCATCTCCGTGCGAAATTTCAATAGCATCAACACCAGCCTCATCCAAAGCAATTGCGATTGCTCTAATTTTTTCTTTTGAATATTGATGACGAATGGCGTGCATTCCATCCCGAAGCGTTACATCTTGTATGTATAATTTATGTTGCATTTTTTTCTTTGTATTTTTTAAAATAGATTTATGGTTAAGGAATAGCTCATAAATAAGTGTCCAAGTTTGATTTTTATATTTTAATATTATTCAAGCGGTTCCCCGCCGGGACATTTTTATGAAGCATAGTTGCGCTACGGTGAATAAAAATATCTGGTTCGACATCTCGACAGAATAATGTAAAAAGATATTCGGTTCGACGGTTCGATCAAAGTGGATCGGCAGCCGACGCTGAGTTATTTTTGAGCTATTCCTAAATTAATTATAGCGAGATAATTCGCTCCGCTGTCGCCCTTGCCGCTGAAGTCATAATATCTAAATTCCCCGCATATTCAGGAAGGTAATGTCCCGCACCAACCACCTTTAATAGCACAGTTGTTTTTAATCCATGTCTGTGACCAAGTCCTTCAATAAATACTGGATCACTTTCAGGAATGTCATCAAATTGAACCTCTTGATGCAATTGATAGCCAGGAACATATTTTTGAACTTCTTCCACCATTTTGTGAATACTTGTACGAATTGCTTCCCGGTCCGCCTGCTCAGAAAGAGTAAAAACAGTATCTCGCATCACTAAAGGTGGTTCCGCAGGGTTAAGGATAATAATCGCTTTGCCTTTTTCAGCACCACCAACTTTTTCAATTGCTGCTGCCGTGGTTTCGGTAAATTCATCAATGTTTGCTCTTGTTCCTGGTCCAGCCGATTTGCTTGCAATTGAAGCTACAATTTCACCATAATGTACTTTGGCAATTCTGTTTACAGCCGCTACCATTGGAATGGTTGCTTGACCGCCACAAGTTACCATGTTCACATTTGGAACATTCATATTTTCCAAAAAGTTGACAGGGGGAACCAAGTAAGGACCAACCGCAGCGGGAGTCAAATCAATCATTTTTTTATCAGAAAATTTTTGAACCTTATCCCAGTTATATAAATGAGCTTTGGCAGATGTAGCATCAAATACAATTTTTACATCATTCCACTCTGGCATTTCAATCAAGCCATCAATTCCAGTATGACAGGTTGCGACACCCATTCTTTTTGCTCTTGCGAGACCATCAGATTCAGGATCTATTCCAACAAGTACAGACATTTCCAGCGAGTCTGACAAGCGTAAAATCTTTATCATTAAGTCTGTTCCAATATTACCTGATCCAATAATGGCTACCTTTGTTTTCATATAAAATTTTTTCCTATTTCATTTTAAAATTATATCTCAAAAAATTATTGTAAGATATGTAATTGCTATTAATTAATCTTAGGAATAAAGAAATAATGTCTCTTTCGATTATGCTTAATGCAAATTTGGTAATTGATTATATATTTATGAAGTACGCATATTTTATCTGTACATATAATCGCTTTGTAATTGATTTATCATACAACTAGACATTTTTAAAAATCAGTGGCAAGAATACAATATAGATATTTTTTTATATGTTGTTTGTTTTTCAAAAATTTCTAGTTGTGTGTGGTGATTTATTTGAAAAAAATATAAAATGTACCAAGTAAAACTATCATTTATTTAGTTCTCATTCCTAAATAGTTTAAAATTTGTTATTTTTCCGTATTCATTAAGTAAACTTAATTATATGTTCAAGCAAATTATTACCCTTTTAATGTTATTTTCATGTTTGTCTTTTGTTTCAGCTCAAAAGTATGACCTTGTTTTGGATGCTGATGCAGTGATAGAGCAAGGAATTGCAGCAAACGATGCTGGAAAATATGAAGAAGCTTTAAGCTTATTTCAAAGTGTAAATGAAAATGACCCACAGTATACCAACGCACTATATGAGCAAGCTTATACCTTTTTTAATAATGAAAGTTATGAAGATTGTCTGAAAATTTGTGAGAAAGGATTGGCAATGAAAAGCAATCCCAATAAGCACGATTATTACAATTTAATGATCATTGTTTTAGATGAGCTTGGTAAAAGTGAAAAAGCAATAGAATTAGCAAATTCAGCAATTAAAGAGTTTCCGAATTACTATTTATTATACTATAACAAAGCTCTTACTTTATTCGAAGTAGGTAGGTCGCAAGAGGCCTTTGAAACTGCTA
>JAHDGP010000447.1 GCA_020627525.1 Bacteroidota bacterium | reverse complement strand
TATCATAATCTGTAACTTGCACAATTCCATCAAGTGTACCATCTGTTTGTGAGTACATTTGATTGATAGCTGGATCTAGCTTCCATTCATCAAAATCCGAAATTTGAACTATTCCATCTGGGTTAAAATCTCCAGCAAAAAGCATTGCTTTGTTGTCTAGCCACTTCATTTGCAAAGTTCCAAAAGCTTTGTTGACATTTGTAGTAAAATTGTATTGAATATTTGTAGAAGCTGTAACCGAGTTTGCGCTTAAAACATCTAAGTGGTTTCTGTGTCGGACAGCCAAGTAATATGGCGTACCAGTTTGAAGGCTATTAAAGTTTAGAGAACCGTTGCTAATAGGATCTACTATTTTACCATTAGACAAAAGAAGACCAGCTTTGGTTTCCACAACTTGTGTGTTGGGGCTGCCTTGTTCGTTTGGTGTACCTGTTCTCATTTCAACCAGTACCCAATCAATTGTATTATCTGGAAAATTAGAACTATTGATTACAGATTCATTTCCTTGATAATTCCAGGGAGCCACATTATATGGTTGATCAATAGGTAGTAAGTTATAGTCCGATAATTCAGAAATCATTTCATTGTTAGCAACGTCAAAAGCTCCTTCCAAAATTATTGTAACATCAACTGCTGCTGCGTTATTACTTGGAGTATAGATAAAATCTTGAGAGACTTGGGTACAACCAGCTTCGTTGCTAACTTCTACAAAATAGGTGCCCGCTGCTTGAGGGTTAAAATCCATTGAAGTGGCACCAGTTATTGGTTCATTGTTGAAATACCATTGATAAGCAAATTCTAAACTGGAAGACAATGTTCCGTTGGACATTGTAATGGTTGGTACATTGGGAATTTGATAAATCGCATATCCGATAGAAACAGGAAATGGCGGACCATAGCAACCTCTGTCATCTGTGACAAAAACATTTATAAACTCAACGGGGTTGTTTGCATCTGCAATAATGACGACTGTATCGCTTGTATGACCAGTAGACCATTCGTAATATGCATACGGTTCTGATGTATAAAAAATAAGTGTATCACCATCGCAAATAAAATCGGTGTAATTGTGTTTGATTTCAGGAGATGGGTTGTCATTTAGTTCTTGATAAAATGCAATGAAGTTTGATTCAGAACATCCAGATTGATTGGTTACAGTTAAGTAATAATTGCCATCTTCATAAATCCAAACAGAACTACTTGTTGAAATGATGTTTCCACTAATATCTCTCCATTCATAAGTTGAATAATTGTTATTGGCATATAAAAGCATACTATCAGGATAACATTCTTGCGAAGGATTGTCTGTTAAAATTTCAACAGTTGAAATAGGAGTAGCATCCACAAAAATAGTAAACGAGTATTCAATGGCTTGACCAGTTAAATCAGTAAATGTTATTGTATAGTCTGTTGTTGTTTCAGGGGATAAATCGGCCACAAAAGTTGTAATATCTACAATGCCAACTTGTGGTTGGATGTCTACTGAATAAGGCAGTGTACCGCCATAAATTTCGTAGGGAATGCTGGCTGTTTGGTTTTCACAAATATTATTATCATTCAAAAATTCATCATAAATATTCATTGGAAAAGCCTGTGAACAAGATTGAGCATTTTGAACTTTGTAAATGAGTGTATTGTTTTCTTCTTGGCAAATGGTTATACTGTATCCAACATCCGAAAAATAACAATGCTGTAAGGATCTAATGATTCCACTATTACTGCCTATTCCTGCAATCCAGTATTCTGAAAAATTTGCCCCGCCACATTGATAAGCAACAAGGAGGCGTTCTCTGGTATCTCCATTCTCCAATACTAAATCATCTTTCCCAATTACAGTTATTGTCAAATCTTCTCCATTGGTATCGGGTGAAAATATATCTGCTGTATCTCCTAAGTCCAGATTAAAATCTAAGTAAAGGAGTTCATTGTTTGTATTTGGTAAAACTATAAACACTTGTTTGTTGGCTTCCCGAGCAGCAAAAGCATAACTGGCTTGATTTATATCAAATGAAAGCATATTTTCAACTTTATACATTTTTTTATAAGACGATCCATTGATGGTCGTATCTCCAACAAAACTGTATTTAGAATATTCATACAAAGCAGAAGGATTGAAATAATAATTAGAAATGGATTGAGTCCAAACAGCATTGGATTTTACAAAAGGCTCATAAGTTTGAGAAAAAATAGCATTGTGAAATACCAAAAGAGTAGCGAGTGCTACCAGCAAATGTTTTAGAAAAGAATTCATTGTTATGAAATTTTAAGTACTTGGATATAAGTAATCCAGTAATCAGAAATTATCTATCTTATCTAAATCAATATTTGTACCAGATCATAAATGCTTTTGGAAATCACTGGTTTTACGGTTAAATATAATTTTATATAATGAAAAATATAAAAAAAGAGGCTGCCTATTAAGACAGCCTCTTTTTTAGTTTTATATTTTCAACATTAACCTAACTGGATCTTCCAGTAAGTCTTTAACTCGTACTAAGAAGGTTACTGCGCCTTTTCCATCAATAATTCTGTGATCATAAGAAAGAGCTAAGTACATCATCGGGCGTGCTACAATCTCTCCGTTGAGCACAACAGGGCGTTCTTGAATTTTATGCATTCCTAAAATAGCAGATTGCGGTGCATTTATAATTGGAGTTGAGTTCAAAGATCCAAACACCCCTCCATTACTAACCGTAAAGGTTCCGCCAGACATTTCATCAATCGTCAATTTATTATCACGACCTTTTAATGCCAATGCTTTTACACCTGCTTCGATTTGGAATAA
>JAHDGP010000446.1 GCA_020627525.1 Bacteroidota bacterium | reverse complement strand
AATTCAATACTTTAGAACAAAATTTTGCATAATTAATTAGTGCTTGGCACTTAAATCACCGTTTTCCAATAACTTTAAATAAATCGGATTTATAGGAATGGCTAATGGGGATGTCTCTGCCATTAATGGCGATGTGGTTATGTTGGATTAATTCAATATGTTGTAGGGCAACAATAAATGAACGGTGGACGCGCATAAATTGGCCTTGGGGTAGGCGATTTAATATCTTTTCTATTCCTGATAAAGTTAAAATTTTTTGTTTCTTGGTGTGAATGGCTACATAATCACGCATTCCTTCAATAAATAAAATATCACTGAAATTCACCTTAAAAAAACGACTGTCTGATTTAACAAACATAAAATCTACCTGCTCTTTGGCTGGTGTATTGCTCTTTTCTTGTGGTTCTTTTTGCGATAATCGGCTATGTACTTTTTGAACGGCCAACATAAAACGGTCAAATAAAATGGGTTTGAGCAAATAATCTACTGCTCCAACATCATAACTTTCGGGAGCATAGGTTCGGTGTGCTGTTGTAAAAATGATGGCAGGTGAGTGTTGCAAAATATGGGCAAACTGCATTCCGTTAATATCTGGCATATTGATGTCTAAAAACACTAAATCAGGCTGTTGTTCTTCTATATATAAAAGTGCCTCAACAGGATTTTGAAAGATTTTTTCCAAATGCAAAAAAGGAATTTTTTTACAATATAGTTCCATTACCTTTAATCCTGGTGCTTCATCATCTACTGCCACACAACGAATAACTTTATCCTCCATTTTATATTTTTTTTATCTGTAAATAAACATTAAATTGTCCTTCTTTTTGTTCAATTAAAAGGGTATGTTCGTCAGGGTAAACTAAATCTAATCGTTTACGAACATTGTGCAGCCCAAAACCACCCTCCTCCTCTCCTTTTCTCCTTTGACGATGAATGTGATTTTTCACCTCAAATATCAGTTTTTCTGCTGCAATCTTCATGATAATTTTAATGGGTTTCGGCTCAATAAAACTAATACCATGTTTAAATGCATTTTCGACAAAAGGCAACAATAATAAAGGTGCGATTTTTTTTCCAATAATATTTCCAACTACCTGAAAATCAATATCAATTTTATCTCCTGTTCGTAACTTTTGGAGCTCGATATAACTTTGTAAATAGCGAATTTCTTTACTTAAATCTACTTTTTCTGCTTCCGTTTCATAAGTCATATAACGCATAATTTCCGCTAATTTAGAAATACCATCGGCTACCTTTTCATTGCCTGTTTCACAAGCCAAACCAAACAAATTATTTAACGTATTAAATAAAAAATGTGGTTGTATTTGATGCTTCATCAAAGCGAGTTCAGCCTTTAGCTTTTCCTTATCTGCTTCTCCTCTCCTTTGGGTATCTTTTAACCACGCTAAACTTAATGCGTATAGATTAGCCATTGTCATAATAAATAACATTGAAATTACATTAGCTGTTATCAAATCTTTAAAATAAGTGCTATCTCTTGTAATAATTTTATAAAAATCATTGTAAAAATATTGATAAAGAGTATCAATTGTTGTTTCAAGCCCAACAAATACGAGAATAAACAATACATTATATCGCATCAAGGTGCGAATCGCAGGTTTTTTGATGTAGGCAGGCACGCCAAAGTGAGCAAATCCATAAATGGCTATTACATTGAGTAGAGTACCATAGCTAAATGCAATGGTTTCTGGCCAAGTGTCAAATTCTGTATTGGGATTGTATTGTACATAAAAATGGGCTAAAAACATTCCCATCCAAAAAATGATGTTGAGCCAAATGACCTGACGATTGAATTGCATGGTGAAGGTTATAAAGTTTTAAGGTTATAAATATGTTGTGTTTTTTCCTATTTTTACAATTAGACTTGTTCGGTATTTGGCTATGTGCTCTGAAAAAGCCTTCAAGTGAGTGAAAATAGCTCCATTTTCCCACCAAACCGTCCCTAGCCAGCAAGTCTAAACCTACATCTTTGATTTCTAGTAACTTTTTTTAAAACAACAATAAGCTCTCCTACTTAACAACAACAATCGGCAAAAGATGGCTTTTTACCGACAAAATGGAAGTTATTTTCTATCAATCCTATTTTTTAACCGCAAAATGCTTGGCCGAAAAGAATGGGCAATTGGTAGAATGAATTTGAGCATCACCAAAAAGAAGCGCATATTTGCCTTAACAGTCAATTACGAATTACAAATCACAAATTTTAAAAAATATTATTTCAATAAAAAAACAAATTACCATGAGTTATCAACACAATGAAAATACGAATGCATTTTATACCCTTGCTTGGGTTTCTTTTACTATATCGTCGATAGGTACATTACTAGGCATTTACATGGTTAATATAGATGTTGTTTACAAATTATTTTTTGTTATGTGCTATTTATTTTCTATATCGTCTTGTTTTACTTTAGCTAAAGTGGTTCGTGATAAACACGAATCAAAGCGTATTTATAACAAAATTGAAAGTGCAAAAACAGAAAAATATTTGAGCGATATTAATTTAACTAATAAAGAATAAGCGCTATCAAACTTGAGCAAATCAATTTACGATCAAAAAATTATATTGCTTTTTTCCCTTCAATTGTCTACTCAGTTAATCATTTATCGTAAATAAAGATGCACCCAAGTATGTAGAAAAAAATCGGCATGATCTTGTCACACTCTTTATTAAATCTACCTTATATTTTTAAGTAAAAGAAAAAGGTAGATTTAGATACAAGAGTAAGGTGCCCCCTATATCTGAGATTCACTTTATTCATTTACAAACATTAATGACGAAAAAT
>JAHDGP010000445.1 GCA_020627525.1 Bacteroidota bacterium | reverse complement strand
CCCAATGTAGCATTATGGGTTTCTGTCATAAAGAATAAAAATTCGTTTTGACCGTATACATTACTCAAATCAATATCCCAATTTCCAACTTTTCCACGAATACCTACAGCAAAAGATTGGTCTTTGATATTTGAATTAATTCGAGGAACGGTACCATTAGGATAAATAGAGGTAGTCGTTCTATTTTGAGAAGGCAAACGGTAGAAACATCCAGATTCACCAGTACGATACCCAATTCCTCCAAAACCATACATAGAGAAACCATTTACCAATGGTAACTCCATATTGGCAAAAAATTGGCCTCCACGCAAACCAGATTGACCAACACGCATGTTAAAATCACTACGCGTCAATCCACGAGCTGATAATTCAGCCTCTGTTACATCGGCACCCAATAAAGCCTGAACTGCAGCTAAATCAGCAGCATCAGCAAATGCTTGTTTGGTCTCAGCAGAAAAATGAGATACATCTTGTGCATAGCTTTGCATTTGCTCCATAGTGAGATTTGAAATATCTGCTCCATCAGCAGTAGCAACTCTCTCAATAGCATTATTTGCATTAAAAATGCCACCCGAAAACTCTTGCATTCTATTAGTTGGACCACGGAAGTTCATTTCACCAGTAAAGTTGATGTATCCACCTTTTTCTGTCAATGGCAAACCATAGTTTAATCCCAAATTAAATACTTCACCATCTTGGCTTCTAGTTTCACCACCAAAAGGACCAATATTACTAGTAAAATTCGCACCTGTTGTTAGATTTGCTGTTAACTTGTTTACAGAGTTTCTCAAACGTAAATTAATAACACCTGCAATGGCATCAGAACCATATTGGGCTGCTGCTCCATCACGCAATACTTCAATGTTTTGAATTGCAGAAGCAGGAATAGCATTCAAATCAGTACCAACATTACCTCTACCAAAAGTACCATTAACGTTTACCAATGAAGTAGTATGGCGTCTTTTACCATTGATTAATACCAACACCTGATCAGGACCCAATCCACGTAAAGAAGCAGGATCAATGTGATCGGTTCCATCTGAAATGGTTTGTGTATTGGAATTAAATGCAGGAGCTGCAAAAGTCAACATTTGATTCAAATTGACTTGAGGAGCTGAATTTGTCAATTGATCAACAGAGATGACATCAACAGGAACTGCTGCATCAGTATTCGTTCTGTTTGGAGAACGTGTACCCAAAACAACGACCTCATCAATTGCAACACCTTGACTCATTGTAACATTGACTTCTGTCACTTTATCAGCGGTTACTGTAATAGGCGTTTGTTGATCATTATATCCAACATAAGTAGACACCAAATTATAATCACCTGGACTTACCTTAATAGAGTACATTCCATTAAAATCGGTAATTGCACCTATTGTTGTGCCCTGAAGAACAACTGTGGCTCCAATAAGAGGGCCATCTTCATCAGATACCATCCCTTGTACTGTTCCTTGTTGTGCAAAAGCAAACAAGGGTATCCCCAGCAAAAAAAATAGTGTAAAAAACACTCGTTTCATAATAAATAGATTTAGTTACAAAAAAAATTAAACTAAGTTGTTGAAAATCAATGATTATTGAATGTTGCTTTTTTAATAAAAAAAACGCGAATAGCTAATTTATGAATAAAACCGCTTGATATCCAAATTTTTAGATATAATTTATAAAAATCTTGATTGATCTTGTTTAACTCAATAACATAAACTGGGCCAATTTTATTCATCAAAAAAATACTCTAACCTTTCACAATACTGGATTTGTAGAAATTTTAATTGAAAAACAACGCTTATTTTACTTATTCGCAGTCTGTTTTATCTCAAAAAAACCATCTCTTTTTATAGTTTTAGGCAAAGACATAAATTAATATGATATTATCAGAACATTAAGCTATCTTTGTCGCCACTATGCTCCACTCAATGACCGGATATGGGAATGCTACTGCGGAAGCGGGTTTCAAAAAACTCACAATGGAAATTCGTGCCCTTAATGGTAAACAGTTTGATGTAAATTTTAGAGCCCCAATTTCTTATAAATCTGAAGAAATGAATCTGCGAAAATTGGTTTCAAAAAACCTTTTACGTGGTAAAATTGATTTGTTTCTTACTGTTGATATTGTAGGAGATGCTCCTGTACAGTTTAATACTCAATTCATTCATACCCATGCATTGGCTTTGAAAAATATTTCAAAAGAGTTGGAGTTGCCCAATACAGAAATTTTAAGGATTACAATGACTCTCCCCAATGCACTTCTCAGTGAAACAGACATTTCGGAAGAAGAAAAATTGGTTCTTAATAAAATATGTAAAGAAGCCATAGATAAACTCATCAATTATAGAGAAATTGAAGGTAAAAGTTTAGAAAACGATTTTAGGAATCGAACAAATTCCATTCTAAATCATTTAGAATCTATAAAATTACTGGCACCTAAAAGAATTGAACAAACGAAAGAGCGAATGAGGATTTCATTAGAAAACTTAGCTCAAAAGAAAGATATAGACCAAAACAGATTTGAACAAGAACTGATTTATTATTTAGAAAAGCTTGATATTAACGAAGAAATTGTAAGACTTTACCATAACTGTTCTATGTTCTTAGACGAATTAAACACCGATAAAATCTCAAAGGGTAAAAAACTCAACTTTATTGCACAAGAAATAGGTCGTGAAATCAATACAATTGGCTCTAAAGCCAATAATCAGCAAATGCAAAGAGAAGTAGTAGAAATGAAAAATGAGCTAGAGAAAATTAAGGAACAATTGGCAAACGTTTTATAAGTAGAGTTTAATAACGAGAGGTAGGAAGCTTAATAATGAAAAATTTTTTGAA
>JAHDGP010000444.1 GCA_020627525.1 Bacteroidota bacterium | reverse complement strand
ATGGCATAATTCAATGCTTTGACGAAATTATCTGTATAGCCATAACAATCATCAAATTCTGGAAAGTAATCCAACGCTTTGAGTGCCATTATACTAACCTTTTGACTTACGCCTGTAACACCTATGCCATTGTTCCCTTCTGCACCAACAGTGCCCGCAACATGGGTTCCATGTCCACATAAGTCTTCAGGCATATTGTCATCATTGACAAAATCCCAGCCAATAAAATCATCAATATAACCATTGCCATCGTCGTCGATCCCATTTTCATCTTTTGGGTCAAAAGCCCATCGGTCACCTGTCCAAACTAATAAACCATCTCCGTCCAAATCTTCACCAGAGTTTTGCCATATATTGTTAATAAGGTCAGGATGAGTCCAATCAATCCCGGTATCTAAAGTTCCTACAACAATGTTTTTAGAACCTGTTTGAACATCCCAAGCTTCAGGTGCATTTATTTTGTCCATAGCCCAAAGTTCGGAGAACAATGGATCATTGGGAACACCTTGCGTGCCTAGCCTATGATTGGGGACAGCATATTCTACAACAGATTCAATTGATTCGAAATAATCTGCAATTTGATCTATGCCAATCATCGTTTGGTTGCCTAGCGTAAGCGTATCTGGCACACACCACACTTGTGAATTGATGCCCTCTATGTTTTCAATAAAGGCGCAACCAATTGATTGAAGACTGGTACTAAAATTGCCTGGGTTTTTAAATTTAATAATGAGTTCGTTGGGGGCATGCGCATCGCTTTGCCCATAGAGTGTAAAAGGGAGGAGTATAAATAGTATCCCTAAAATAAGCTGACTGGTGTTTTTAAATTTTTGCATGAGTATTGGATGTTATTAATTGAAAAATCGCTGCTTAAATAAATTACATAAACTAGATCTCTTAAAAATTAGAGAATCTGTTTTTGTGAAAATTGTTAGTTCTTAATAATAAATTAGCCTTATGGTTCAAAAGTAAATAGATATTTAGGGTAAAAAAAGGGTTTTAATAAGGTAAATTATAGATCGTAATTTGATTTTAAAAACTTAAAGCATTGATTATCAGTATTTATTTTTTATTTTGTAGAATATTTTTTTGCAAATTTTTGTTTGAGTTGTATATTTAAATTGTATATTTATTAATATCAATTTTTAGAAAGTGTTATCAGATAATCAAAAGTTTTTACAACTATTGGCATCATTGAGTTTTGAGGAAACTCAGTGTTTTAGCTATTATTTGGAGGTTCCCAACCATAATATTAGTTATCAATCAAAGTGTAAGACATTATTAGAAATGTTTATAAGTCACTCAGAGAAGAGAGAAGATGGCTATGGACAGGCATATTTGTTTTTTCCTGAAGGAACTTCTATTGCGGTAGCTAATAAAATGTTTGGAGCTGATCCTGCTTATTCTAAAAGAAAATTGAGTCATTATCTTACTTATTTGTGTAAAGCGTTTGAAATGTACATTGGACAGCTAAACAATAGTGATATTGAACGAGAGATAATTGACAATGATTATTTGCCTCAACTGTTGTTTTTAGAATTTCTGCAAAAAAGAGCTTTACCCAATTTGTTTGAGACTTACTTTAAAAAATTAGAAAAGCAGTTGAGGGATGATAAAAATTCGGAACATCTATATTATGTTCAGAAAGAAGCAGAGCAGTTGAGCATTAATCATTCTGTGATGTACAAGGGCAATCGTTCTAATATAGATTTAAACAATTTGTTTAAGTTGACAGCTCAATACAATTTTTTGGGTTTGATTAAATTAGCTTGCTCGCAAGCTAATTTTGATTTGGGTGCAAATGTAAAAGGTAGTGAGGCAAATAAGCAAAAAAATATTTTTGTTGACTTTAAGGAGGAAGCAAAGAAGTTCTCTGAAGACGGATTGATACAGCTTTACTATAAAATTTATGTTAGTTTTAATAATGAGACTTCTATAAATGAAATTGAAAAACTAATAGAAGATATTTCTACTTATAAAGATGAGGTTGCGGCAGATGAATTACAAAAGTTGTACAAATTTGTTCAAAATATTTGTTTGGATAAGACGAGAAGTGGAGGCGATCTGATGTATAGAAGTTTGCTTTTGAATATTTACAAATCTTTAGATAAACTTGAGCTTTTGGTTGCGGGAAACAACATTACTGTTCGTTTGTTTTTGAATATTGTAAATGAATCGGGAAAAACAAACAATTTTGAGTGGGGGCATCAGTTTATTGAAAAATATAAAAAACGTTTACCCATTAATCAGAGCGTTAAAATTGCAAACATCGCTTCTGGATTGCTTTTTTTTGAAAATGAAAAATACCATGAATCTATAGAAATACTTGATAAGTATGATATGTACATTGAAAACGATCCCCGTTTGGAAAACAATAGAAACATTTTATTAATAAAAGCATTTTACGAAACCAAACAATTTGGCTTTTTATCTCCCAGAATAGAGAAGCATTTAGACTACCTGCGCAGAGCGAGAAGGCTGCCTTCAAACTTTACTCGTCCCAACATTCTGTTTTTACAAACATTGGGCAAGCTGATTAAAATTATTGAGCAAATAAAATTGCGTGGATTGAAAATGAAACAAATTGAAGAAAAAACCAATAAATTGATCGCTAAAATCAACAGTAGTTCAAAAAGAATAGACAACAAGGTTTGGCTCTTAATGAAAATAGAAGATTTGGTTTCGAAGTAGTCATTTTGGCTCCGCTCGCTTCGAGAGCCTCAGCGAGCTGCTTCGACTTTGCTCTCGAAGTGGCTTGCAGAGTTTGTCAAAGTATCTCGCTTCGAGAGCCTCAGCGAGCTGCTTCGACTTTGCTCTCGAAGTGGCTTGCA
>JAHDGP010000443.1 GCA_020627525.1 Bacteroidota bacterium | reverse complement strand
TTTTTACTAAGTATAATATGCTCATTACTAGTTTGTTTTTCGTGCAGCTCTCTGTTTGAGGTTGTCAGCCCTGATATAGCATTTGAAAACAAAGAGTACTCAACTGCAGCTGAATTGTATGCCGTGGAGTATGAAAAAGAAGAAGACGACCTGCTCAAAGCTGTGATTGCGGAAAAAATTGGAGATTGTTATGTTGCTTCTAACAAAACCATTCAAGCTAAAAATTGGTACGAAAAAGCAATTCCTTTCAGCATTAATCCTGAATTATCTTTTAAATATGGCTTAATGCTAAAAAGAAATGAGGCTTATGAACAAGCAATAAAAGTTTTTAAAGAATATTCTATTGGCAATCCGATTGAAAGGGCAAAAGCCAAACAACAAATCAATTCTTGCCGTTTGGCTTTGGACTGGGTAAAAGAAAATAGCAACATTAAATTAGAAAACCTCCAACAAATAAATTCTGATGCATCCGATTATGCTCCATTTTGGTATGAAAACAAAGGATTGATTTTTACTTCTGCAAGATCAGATGCAAAAGGCGAAAACCTTTATGGATGGACGGGTGAAAAACACTCTGATATTTATTATGCCGAAAAACAAGCAAACAATCGCTTTGCCCTTCCAACATCATTCAGTGATATAATTAATACAGAATTTAATGAAGGAACAATTACATTTAATCCTGATTTCACAACCGCCTATTTTACAAAATGTGGAAGTACAGAATTAATAGATAATTATTGTAAAATATTTGTCACAAATAAAGATGAATCCAACAATTGGTCTGAACCCGAACGCGTTTACCTATTCGACAGCGATAGCATAAATGTAGGACAACCGTTCCTAAGTCCAGACGCTCAATATTTGTATTATTCAGCGGATGCCCCTGATAGTTTTGGTGACAAGGATTTATACATATCGAAAAAAACAATCGAAGGCTGGAGTCCTGCAAGAAATTTAGGACCTGAAATAAATACTTCTCAATACGAGGGCTTTCCATTTATCCACACCGATGGCAAACTTTATTTTTCCTCTGATGGGCATTTAGGTATGGGAGGATTAGATATTTTTTCAGCAGAATTAATTAATGATACCTGGAAAAATATTGAAAATTTAAAACACCCAATTAATTCATCAGCCGATGATTTTTCTTTAATTCTTGAACCATTTGTTGCTCCAGAAGAATTGGAAACCATTATTTCAAAAGGGTATTTTTCCTCCACAAGAAAAGGCGGAAAAGGAAATGACGATATTTATCAATTCAACATCGGTTATCCTGTTGAAGAAGAAGTTGTGGAGGTTGATTCTACAGAACTTAAAAAGGAACTGGAAAAAGAAAATCAAAAGGACCAGTATTTCTTGGAAATAACCGTTCTCGAAAATCAATATGAATTTGCAGATAACCCAAACAGCAAAGTAACAGGACAAATTCCTCTGAAAAATTCTATAGTTGATGTTTTAGGATTGGATTTAGAAAGCACCCTATCCGAACGTTTAGTCACTAATAGCAATGGTCAGTCAGTACTCAAGATTGAACCTAAAAATGAGTATAAAATTTCGGCAAGTAATTCTGGGTATTTTAAAAAATCCAAAATTATAAATAGCAATATTGAAGCGAAAGAAGATTCCACAATCATCCAAGTAAGTATTATTTTGGATAAAATTTTCAAACAACAAGAAATTGTTATTGACAATATTTATTACGATTTAGACAAATCAGATATTAGAGAAGACGCTAAACCAACCTTAGACAAATTAGTCATTTTACTGCAAGAAAATCCAAACATTAAAATTGAATTGGGTGCGCACACAGATTCTCGTGGCTCTCCTAGATACAACCAAAACCTTTCTCAAAGTCGCTCTGAGTCTGTAGTAAATTATTTGATCTCCAAAAAAATTCAACCAGAAAGACTGATAGCAAAAGGCTATGGTGAAACCAAACTTCTTAACCAATGTAGTGACAATGTTGATTGTACTGAAGAAGAACACCAGATTAATAGAAGAACTACTTTTAAAGTTGTATCGAATTGAGGCAAGGGTTCATGTGCCTCTTTAATTTCAATCATTTAAATCAAATACCATGAGAATTACCATTTTAATTGTTTTACTTTTTACTTTTTCATTTTTAAATTCTCAAACATTGCCATTTGATTTTGAATCAGCAATAGAAACAACAGATTTTATCGACTTTGATGGTGGAACCGCAACAGTTATAGAAAACCCACATTCTGACGGTATAAATACAAGCGCAAAAGTTGCGCAAATTGTTAGAAATGGCGGAGAGATTTGGGCGGGAAGTAAAATAGTTTTATCCAATAATCTAGACCTTTCCAGCAATAATTTGTTTTCAATGAAAGTTTTTATAACTGCGCCAATCGGTACAATTGTAAAATTAAAATTGGAAGGAGATGGCACAACTGAAAGAGATGTAGCAACAACCGTTTCAAATCAATGGGAAGTTTTAAATTGGGATTTTACAGGTGAACCTAATAACTTTAACACCATTGCATTTATGTTTGACTTTGGCAACTTAGGAGATGGATCGGCAAACTCCACTTTTATTTTTGACGATGTTGAACAACTTTTTGCAGGTACACAAATTGATTTACCAGTAGACTTTGAAGGCTCAATGGTTAATTATACAATGTCTGATTTTGGTGGCAACGTTTCTTCTTTGGTGAATGATCCTTTTGATGAAAATAATTCAGTAATTAAGGTAATAAAAACAACTGAAGCAGCGACTTGGGCAGGCACAACCATTGGAACACCAGCTGGCTTTGCAAGCAATATTCCGTTGAGTTTGACAGATTCAAAAATGTCTGTGAGAGTTTGGTCTCCTGAAGCTGGAACACCCATTCGACTAAAAGTTGAAGACGCTAA